>NZ_BAAGXS010000074.1:0-191972 GCF_054779715.1 Actinophytocola sediminis
TGCCCGCCGGTGGCCCCGCCGCCGACCCGCACGGTCGCGCCCTGGTCGGCCCCCTGCTCGAACACCGACTTGATCGACTCGACCGGTCGGGGTCGGGAGAAGCGCACCGGCAGCTCCGTGGCGGCCGGTACCGCACGCACGGAGTCGATGGTCGGCGGCTCCATGCCGAACGGCGACCTCGGCTTCGGCCCGGCCTTCGCCGCGGCGTCGTCGGACTCCGGCGCCACCTCGGCGGCCGGCTTCGGCCCGGCCCCGTGCCGAGCCGCCGGCGCGGCCTCCGCTTCGCCAACTCGCGCCGCGGGAGCTTCCTCGGCCGACACCATCGGCCCGTCGGCGACAGCCAGCGCCGGGACCGCCGCGTCCGTGACCGACACCGGTGCGAAGACCGCGGTCTTGTCGCCCGACGTGTCGGTGGCCGCCGGAGCGACCTCGGCAACCGATCGGACCTGCGCGGCCGGCGACATCGAGACGGGCTGGGCCGCGGCGGCCTCGGTCGCCGGCGCGGACTCAACAGCGGACGCCGCGGGCACGACCGAAGCGGATTCCGCGAGCCCCGGCGCGGCCTCAGCGGCCGGCATCACGGGCATGGACTCCGCGACCGACAGGGCCGCCGCTGGCTCCGCCGGCGCGGCGCTGACCGCCGGCAACCCAGTCACCGACTCCGCGGCCGGCATCACCGGCGCGGTTTCGACAGCCGGCGCCATCCGCGTGGACTCGGACATCACCGCGGCAGCCGGCGCGGACTCGGCGGCCGGCACGGGGCTGACCGCCGGCATCCCAGCGGCAACCGCGACATCCGACGACACCGGCGCGGACTCCGCCGCCGGGATCCCCGGAACAGCCTCAACTACCGGCACCAGCGGCGCCTGCGCGGCAGGCAGCCCGGCCGCGGCAGTCTCAAGCGACGTCGCCGAACCACCCGGCATGGCCGAACCGGACACCGCGACCGGCGCGGCGCTCACCGCCGACACGGACTCCGCCGACGTCACCCCAGCAGCCGGCATCGCCGAACCAGACACCGCAGCCGGCGCGGCGTTCACCGCAGACATCACCCCAGCAGCCGGCTCCGCCGAAGCGGACTCCGCGACCGGCGTCACCGGTGCGGCACTGACCGCCGGCAGCCCAGTCGCGAACTCCACCACCGACGTCGCCGCAACGGCCGGCGCCGCGGCGGCAGGCTCGGCAACCGGCGCCGCGCTGACCGCCGGCAACCCAGCGGCAACCGCAACGCCCGGCACCAGCGGCACAGATTCCACGGCGGCCTCGGCACCCGACGCCATTGGCGCGGACGCCACCGCCGAGGCCCCCGGAACAGCCGCAACCACCGGCGCGGCCTCCACGGTCGGCATCGCCGCGGCAACCGGTGTCGCCACGGCGGCGGTCACCGACTCCACCGCCGGCGGCACCCGGCCAGCGTCCCCAGCCGACATCGCCGCGGTGTCGGCAGCGGGCATCGACGGCGTGGACACGGGCTCACCTGCCCGCGCACGCACCCCGGCCGCCGCCTTCGCCGGCTCCGCCGCGAAACTCTCCGCGCGCGCCTGCTCTGCCGGGCTCACCGGCGGACGGCCACCGCCGCCACCTGGCCCGGGGTCATCGAAAGGGACCTGTCGCGCGCAGCGCATCGCCTCCTGGTGGTAGGCGGTCGGCTGCCCGCCGTCGACGAGCACCTCCACCGACGCCCGCACCCCGGCCCGCCGCAGCGCGTACTCCACCCGATACGCCGTCGCCGGCGCGAAACCACCTGGGCCGACCCCGACCAGCACCACCCGGTGCGGCACCGGCCCGGACACCGGGCCGGCGGGCGTCAGCCGCCACACACACCACACCGAACGCACGTCCGGCAGCACGTCGAGCACCGGCCGGATCGCCTCCGGGACCCCGACATCCGGCTCGGTCCCGTCCACCGCACCGACCGCGAACCGGTGCCGGTAGGCGGGCACGTCATCACGCGCGTGCACCCGCTCGATCACCGACGGGTCGAGATAGGTGCCGGCGAACAGCTCCTCAAGCTCCCGGTGCTGTGCTCCGGACAGCACAACGCCACCCGCCGCGAGGCAGCCGGCGACGAACTCGAGCGCGCGGTCCAGCTCGGCGGACGCGAGCATCTGCCTGGCGTCGGCCAGCGCGTCGTCGTCCAGCCGGCCGGCAAGGCTCAGCAGCAGCTCGTGTATTCGAATCGGCAACGCAACACCTGGCCTGTTCCCCCTGGGGACCTGGGTCACGGTCAACTCCTTCCAAGATCGTCTGGCGTCGACCGGCCAGCGGAGGAGTGGCTATCCCTGCCGCACGACCATCCCGGACAGCATCGGCTCCGACGCCGCGAGTGCCGCCCGGTGATAGGGCGGCAGGTCGATGCCCTCCGGCATGACCTCGACACCCGGCTCATGTGTTCCGAGCGCCCGCAGCACGCGCTGTAGCTCCCCGGTCAATCGAGCGCAGCCCGCTGATGCCGTCACGAGCACGATCCGGGTGGCCGGACCCAACCCGGAACGGTGTCGTCGCCAACTCCCACGCACGTCGACCAACTCGGGACGACCATGGAGGACCGCCCCGAGCACAACCGCTTCGGAGTCACCCGCGTTCACCCGTTCGGGCGACTCCGATGTGAATGTGTAGTCGACTTCGTCGATTTGGTCCACCCACGGCACCGCGTGCAGCCGGCCGGCGTCCGCGCCAGCGTCCAGCAGAGCGGCGTTGAGCAGCAAAGACTCCCGCGCGGTGATCGCGACACGTTCTCTGAGCAAAGTCAGCGGCAGCGCCCGCGCGAGCGCGTCGATGGCGCCGCCGGCCAGCCAGTCCCGCAGCCGCCACAGCTGCCGGTCGGGCAGCCGGCCGGCGAACCGGAGCAGTAACTCGTGGCACGACGCGCCGTGGTCCTCGATGTCGGTCATGGCTGGACCGCCCTCCCCGGAATAACCCTTGTGGTCACGTTGAGTTGACCCCGTCCTATGCGGAGACCTCGACGATCAGCTCGACCTCGACCGGCACCCCGAGCGGCAGCTCGGCCACCCCGACGGCGGACCGCGCGTGCTTGCCCGCCTCGCCGAACACCTCGCCGAACAGCTCCGACGCCCCGTTGATCACCGCGGGCTGGCCGGTGAAGCCCTCCGCCGACGCGACGAACCCGACGGCCTTGACCACCCGCACGACCGAGTCGATGCCGACGAGGTCATGCACCGCGGCCAGCGCGTTGAGCGCGCAGATCCGCGCCAGCCGCTTGGCCTCCTCCGGGCTGACCTCCTGGCCGACCTTGCCGGTCGCGGCCACCTGCCCGTCCACGATCGGCACCTGGCCAGCCGTGTACACCAGGTTCCCGGTCCTGGTCGCCGGCACGTACGCCCCGGCGGGCGCCGGCACCGCCGGCAGCTCGATGCCGAGCTCGGCCAACCGCTCGCTCCACGTCACGCCGATCAGCCCTTCGGCCGCTTGAGGTAGGCCACCATCTGCTCACCGGTCGGCCCGGGCAGCACGGTCACCAGCTCCCAGCCGTCCTCGCCCCACTGGTCGAGGATCTGCTTGGTCGCGTGGATCAGCAGTGGCACGGTGGCGTACTCCCACTTCGTCATGCCGGGGACTGTAGCGCTGGCCCCGCTGGCGGGAACCCGCCGGTACGGTGACCGGGTGGAAGCCTGGCGGGTGATCGCGACCGTGCTGCTCGGTGCCGCCGGCATCGTGCTGGTGCTGCTCACCATGGCCAAGACGCGCGACCGCCGGGACGCGACCGGTGGCCAGGTCGCGATCAGCGGCGCGATCAGCCTCACCGTGCTGGTCCTGCTCGGGTTGCTCACCCTGACCGTGCTCTCCCCGGTCCTCACCTGGTCGGTGGTCGGTGTGGTGGTGGTCGCGGTCGGCGTGATGATGCTCGCTAGTTGACCCGCCTGAGCGGCACGCGTCCGAACTGTCCACTTACTCTGAACTCGTGGGCTTTTCCCCGATCGGCTGGACCGCACCGGTCACCAGGGCACGGCTGCACGTGGTCACCGGAAAAGGTGGTACCGGCAAGACCACCGTCGCCGCCGCGCTGGCGCTCGCGCTGGCCACGGGCGGCCGGCGGGTCCTGCTGGTCGAGGTCGAGGGCCGCCAGGGCATCGCCCAGCTGTTCGACACCCAGCCGCTGCCCTACGAGGAGCTGCGGATCGCCTCGGCCCCCGGCGGCGGCGAGGTCCGCGCGCTGCACGTGGACGCCGAGGCCGCGCTGCTCGAGTACTTCGCGATGTTCTACAACCTCGGCATCGCCGGGCGGACCCTGCGCCGGATGGGCGCCATCGAGTTCGCCACCACCCTGGCGCCGGGCCTGCGGGACGTGCTGCTCACCGGCAAGGTCAAGGAGACCGTCGGCCGCACCGACAAGAACGGCCGGCACGCCTACGACGCGGTCGTCCTCGACGCCCCGCCCACCGGCCGGATCGTGCCGTTCCTCGACGTCACCAAGGCCATGGCCGACCTGGCGAAGGTCGGCCCGATCAAGGGCCAGAGCGACGGCGTCGTGCGGCTGCTGCACTCCCAGGACACCGCCGTGCACCTGGTGACGCTGCTGGAGGAGATGCCGGTCCGGGAGACCATCGAGGCCATCGACGAGCTGGCCGCCGCCGACCTGCGGCCCGGCGCGATCATCGTCAACCGCACCCGGCCGCCCCGGCTGTCGACCCGCTCGGTCGCCGCGGCCGCCGGCGGGCGGGTGGACGCCTCCCGGGTGCGGGCCGGGCTGGTCGCCGCCGGCCTGGACCTCGCGCCGGCCGACGTCGACGGGCTGGTCGAGGAGACCGTCGAGCACGCCATCCGGGTACTGGCCGAGCAGCGGTCCCGCGAACGCCTCGCCGAGATCGACCTGCCGGCCGTCGAGCTCCCCGACCTCATCCACGGCGTCGACACCGCGGCCATCTACGAGCTGGCCGAGGCGCTGGTCGACCAGGGGGTGCGATGAGTCCCCTCGACCTCGACCAGTTGATCGACAACCCGGACATGCGGGTCATCGTGTGCTGCGGGTCCGGCGGGGTCGGCAAGACCACCACGGCCGCGGCGATCGGGCTGCGGGCCGCCGAGCGTGGCCGCAAGACCGTCGTGCTGACCATCGACCCGGCCCGCCGCCTCGCCCAGGCCCTCGGCCTGCGTGAACTGGGCAACACGCCGCGCGAGGTCGAGGTCGAGGGCTTCGAGCCGGCCGGCCAGCTCTCGGCGATGATGCTGGACATGCGCCGCACCTTCGACGACATGGTGCTCGGCCACGCCGGTGAGAAGCGGGCCAAGGAAGTGCTGGCCAACCCGTTCTACAAGACCATCTCCACCTCGTTCTCCGGCACGCAGGAGTACATGGCGATGGAGAAGCTCGGCCAGCTCGCCGGCGAGGGCCGCTGGGACCTGATCGTGGTCGACACCCCGCCGAGCCGGTCCGCGCTGGACTTCCTCGACGCGCCGCAGCGGATGTCGACCGCGCTGGACGGGCGGATCATCCGGATGCTCTCCGCGCCTGCCCGCACCGGCGGCTGGGGCCTGCGCAAGGTCGTCGGCGCCAGCGTGCTGATGTTCGCCAAGGCCGTGTCGACGATCGTCGGTGGCCAGCTGCTGGCCGACGCGTCGGCGTTCGTGCAGGCCTTCGACTCGATGTTCGGCGGGTTCAAGCAGCGGGCACGCAAGACCTACGAGCTGCTGCGCTCGGAGGGCACCGCGTTCGTCGTGGTCGCCGCGCCGGAGCCGGACGCGTTGCGCGAGGCCAGCTACTTCGTCGAGCGGCTTGGCACCGAGCAGATGCCGCTGGCCGGACTGGTGATCAACCGGACCCACCCGGTGCTGGCGGGCCTGTCCGGCTCGAAGGCGACCGCGGCGGCCGACCGGCTCGACGAGCAGGGCGAGGCGCCACTGGCCTCGGCCGTGCTCAGACTGCACGCCGATCGGGCGGCCATTGGTGAACGGGAACGCAGACTGCTGTCCAGGTTCACCAAGGCACACCCGTCGGTACCGGTGGTCGGCGTCCCGGCCATGCCGGCGGATGTGCACGACCTGACCGGGCTGCGCGCCATCGGTGACCGACTGACCGGAAACTGACCGGACGTTCAGCCGACGCGGACGTCCTCGTCCACGTCGGAGTGATCCCGCCGTGCTGACTGCAGTAACTCCAGCCAGTTGGTCACGTCCGGGCGACGGCGCAGCAACGCGCGCCGCTCACGCTCGGTCATCCCGCCCCAGACGCCGAACTCGATTCGGCTGTCCAGGGCCTCGGCCAGACACTCCGTGCGCACCGGACACGCGATGCACACGAGCTTGGCCTTGCGCTGTTCCTTACCCCGGACGAACAGCCCGTCCGGGTCCTGTTCACGGCATGACGCGTTGACTCGCCAGTCCGCCTGCTCGATATACATAACCCCCGCCCCTAAGCGTCGTCGCGACCCATCAGCTCCGGTCCCCCTCGCGAGCCCCACGGCTTTGTGGTGCCCCCGTATCAACCCGGAGTGCCGCCCGCCGGTTGCGTTTGCCCCGTCGGTTTCGGCTCTTGTCGTTGAGACGTTGACGGACTCTAGAGCCACCTGGTTCCCATTCGAGTGACGGGGTCCACAGCCGTTACCAACTGTCAATAACTCGGTTGGGTAACGTGGGCTTGATTCCACCCCGCGTACGCTGATCCACGTGCGAGTGGGAGACGGTCTGCTGAAACTTGTCGGTCTGTGCCTCCTGGCCGGTGTGCTGGTCGCCGGGATGCTGTTCCCCATGGTGGGGGCGTTGGGGGTGGTCTCGAACCGAGCCAGTGACACGATCGACAGCGTGTCGGCGGATCTGGTGGCCACGCCACCGCCGTTGATCACGCGGATCACCGACTCCAAGGGCAAGGACATCGCGTACCTGTACGACCAGTACCGGCTACCGGTGACCGGGGAGCAGATCTCCTCGACCATGAAGGCCGCGTTGATCTCGATCGAGGACCGGCGGTTCTTCGAGCACAACGGCGTCGACTGGAAGGGCACGATCCGTGCGCTGATCAGCAACCAGACCAGCGAGGACACCCAGGGTGCCTCGACGCTCACCCAGCAGTACGTGAAGAACTACCTGATCAACGTCGTCTACCGGGACCAGGTCGGGCAGGCCGACGAGGACCCGGCCAAGAAGATCGAGCGCAAGCGGGCCCAGGAGCAGACCGTCACCCGCAAGCTGCGCGAGGCGCGCCTGGCCATCCAGCTCGAACAGACGATGAGCAAGGAGGAGATCCTCACCGGATACCTCAACGTCGTCGAGTTCACCGAGCGGATCTTCGGCATCGGCTCGGCCGCGAAGGCGTACTTCAACACCACGCCGGACAAGCTGACCATCGCCCAGTCGGCGCTGCTGGCCGGCATGGTCAACAACCCGTACCTGTACAACCCGTGGTCCAACCCGGAGCAGGCGCTGCGCAGGCGCAACCTGGTGATCGACGCGATGGTGGAGACCAAGAGCATCACCGAGTCGGCGGCCACCGCGGCCAAGAAGGAAGCGCTCGGCATCCTGCCCGATCCGGTGAAGCCGGCCGCCAACTGCGTCGGCGCCGGCCCGGATTACGGCTTCTTCTGCCAGTACGTCGAGGAATACCTGGTGAACATCGGGTTCAGCGCGGACCAGCTGTACACCGGTGGTTACACGATCAAGACGAGTTTCGACGCGGGCGCCACGCGGGTGGCCAAGCGCGCCGCCGAGAACCAGGTGCCCAAGACCACCAAGGACATCAACAACTCCATGGCCATCGTGCGTCCGGGTAAGGACCGGCACGAGGTCGTCGCGCTGGTCTCCAACCGCGACTACGGCCTGGAACTGGACGCCGGACAAACCACCATCGGTTATCCCTACGGCGTGGAGAACAAGTTCGGCGCCGGCTCGATCTACAAGATCTTCACCTCGGCGGCATATCTGGAGAAGGGCGGCGGGATCAACCACAAGATCCGCACGCCGTCCCATCACGTGTCGAACAAGTTCACCGGTGGCAACCCGGAGAACTGCCCGCGCACGTCCAACCCGACCGACGGCGACACCACCTGGTACTGCCTGTCCAACTCCTCCGACGGGTACCCGCCGGAGATGACGCTGCGTAAGGCCCTGGCCACCTCCCCGAACACCGGCTTCGTGATCCTCGAGGAGAAGGTCGGGATGGACGCCGTGGTCGACATGGCGAGCCGGCTCGGTCTGCGCAACAGCATGGCCACCAACATGGACGGCAACACGCCGGACCCGAAGGCCGAGATGTACGAGCGGAAGGTGAGCCAGAGCGAGTTCTTCCGCAGCAAGGGCCCCAACCGCCCGGGCAACGCGTCGTTCACCCTCGGCCCGGCACCGCTGTCCACGCTGGAGCTGGCCAACGTCGGCGCCACGCTGATGAGCGGCGGGGTGTGGTGCCCGCCGACGCCGATCGTCGAGGTGCTCGACCGGGAGGGCCGCAAGGTCCAGATCGCCGAGCAGCCGTGTGAGCAGGCGGTGTCCAAGGGCCTGGCCAACACGCTGGCCCACGGCATGAGCGACGACGACAAGCCGGGCGGCACGGCGGCCGCCGCGGCCGCCGACGCCGACTGGACCCGGCCGATGCTCGGCAAGACCGGAACCACCCAGCAGCACCGCTCGGCCGGCTTCCTCGGCGCGACGCCGCAGCTGTCCGCGGCGGTGCTGACGTTCAACGACGGCACCCGGCCGGAGGGCATCTGCGACACCTCCCCGCCGTCGCTGTGTGGCGATGGCGGCAACATCTTCGGCGGCAAGATCCCGGCGCGGACCTGGTTCGAGGCGATGAAGCCGATCCACCAGGGAACCAAGGTGCTCGACCTGCCGCCGGCCGACCAGCGGTACGTCAACGGCGGCCCGGAGACGCAGGTGCCCGACGTGGTCGGCGACAGCGAGCAGGAGGCCACCGACACGCTGCGCCAGAGCGGCTACGAGGTGGTCAGCGAGGAGATCAACTCGTCGCAGGCGGAGGGGACCGTGGTGAGCCAGTCGCCGCGCGGCAACGCCATCCGCGGCGAGACGATCACCATCCGCGTGAGCACCGGTTACGTTCCGCCACCGCAGACCTCGGACGCGCCGTCGACCCCGCCGAACACGCCACCGGGCAACAACGATGGCAATGGGGAGAACGGCCCCCGACCAGGTGGCCGGGACGACCCGCCAGGCGAGGAACCACGGTAACCGCGACCGGGCCCGGACCAATCAGGTCCGGGCCCGGTCGCGTTGGGTGGTCTCAGTCCTGAAGGCGGGCACGCACCGCGGCAGCCACCCGGCCGCCCTCGGCCCGGCCGGCGACCTTGGCGTTGGCGGCCTTCATCACCTGGCCCATCTGGCGCTGCCCGGGCGCGGCGCCGAGCTGCCCAGTCACCTCCGCGACGGCTTCGGCGACCAGCGACGTCAGCTCGTCGTCGCCGAGCTGGGCCGGGAGGTAGTCGACCAGGACGGCGGCCTCGTCCTGCTCGGCCTGCGCCTGCTCGGCGCGGCCGGCCCCGGCGAACGCCTCGGCGGCCTCCTTGCGCTTCTTCACCTCGCGCGTCAGCACCCGCTGCACCTCGGCGTCGGACAGCTCACGCGCCGTGTCCCCGGCGACCTCCTCGACAGTCACCGCCGCGAGCGCCATCCGCAACGACGCCATCCGGACCGAATCGCGGTTCTTGATCGCCGCCGCGAGGTCGGCCTGCAACCGTGCCTTCAGCTCAGCCATGCGCCGAACCCTACTGGCCGTTACCGGTCACGCGGCGCACGCATCTAGGCTCAGGGCGTGGGTAACTTCGCACGAACCATCGGACGGGCGGCACTGGGCGCCACGGCGGTCGGCACCGCGACCGTGGCCTACGCGGCCGGGATCGAACGGACCCGCTGGACGCTGCGCCGGGCCGAGCTGCCGGTGCTGGCCGAGGGCGCGCGACCGCTGCGGGTGCTGCACCTGTCGGACCTGCACATGATGCCCGGCCAGAAGTCCAAGCAGCGCTGGGTCGCCGAGCTGGACGAGCTGAACCCGGACCTGGTGGTCAACACCGGAGACAACCTCGCGCACCGGCACGCGGTGCCCGCCGTGCTGCGCGCGCTCGGCCCGCTGCTCGACCGTCCCGGCGTGTTCGTCTTCGGCAGCAACGACTACTACGCGCCACGACCGAAGAACCCGGTGCGCTACCTGATCAAGTCGAAGCGAAAGATCCACGGCATCCCGCTGCCCTGGCGGGACCTGCGCGCGGCCCTGGTCGAGCGGGGTTGGCACGACCTGACCCATGTTCGCCAGCTGCTGACCATCGACGGCCAGGCACTGGCCGTGGCCGGGGTGGACGACCCACACCTGCACCGCGACCGGTACAGCGAGATCGCCGGCCGGCCGGACCGGGCGGCGACGCTACGCCTCGGGGTGACGCACTCGCCGGAGCCAAGGGTGCTCGACGCCTTCGCCGAGGACGGCTACGACCTGGTGATGGCCGGACACACCCATGGCGGGCAGCTGCGCGTCCCCGGATACGGCGCGATCGTCACGAACTGTGAGCTTGACCGGTCGCGGGCTCGGGGGGCGTCGCGCTGGGGGGCGCACATGTGGCTGCACGTGTCGGCCGGGTTGGGGACCTCGCCGTACGCGCCGGTGCGGTTCGCCTGCCCGCCGGAGGCGAGCCTGCTGACGCTCGTACCCCGTCCTACCGGCGCGAACACCCCGGACAACAGCAAACATGGCGCCCGTTTCGGGGCCGGTGCGGACGTCAGCTAGACTTCCGCTCGGACCTTCGGGGTGTGGCGCAGCTTGGTAGCGCGCTTCGTTCGGGACGAAGAGGTCGCAGGTTCAAATCCTGTCACCCCGACCAGATCAGGGCCTGTCCACGCACAGTGGACAGGCCCTGATTTCGTCTCTGAGTGACTAACTGCCTGAGATGCGTGCTGACACGCCGCGACCGGTCGCCTGCGCTGAGCAGGACGTCGTCGTGCGGCCGGCCGAGTCTGAGTAGCGGATTCAAGTTCCGTCCAAGCCAGAGGTGACAGCGTCGTCTGGTCCGCGCTGGTCCGCTCACCTTGGAGGCTCTGATGATCCGGCGCTTGTTATCCCTACTCGCGGTCACCCTGCTCGCAATCGTCAGTTCAGCGTTCCTGGCGGGGCCAGCGGTCGCCGCCCCGGACGACTATTTCCTGAGATGGTTCAACACCGCCGAGGGGGGCGTCTCCGGCACCTACCAGGACGTGATCAACAGAATCGCGGCCAAGGAAGTCGACCTGGACGACATCAGCGAGGTCACCATTCCCGACCAGACCCTCGAGTCGAACTGTTCCTCGGCGCTCCCTGACAACGCGACGGCGCTGTGCTGGACCTCGGCCGACGACTCGGCGGAGGAGTGGATTCCGCAGGGCGTCACCACGAGCAACGACGGCAGCAACAGCGCCGTCAACAAGATCTTCGTCAGCTGGTACGACGGGTGCAGTACCGGCTCCCAGGGCAGTGACTGGGGCCGGCCGAACCAGGGTTGCCAGGACGGGCCCAACACCGACGAGGCGCCGGACAAGGGCGTGCGGGTGAGCATCTACACCCCGGGCGTCGGGTACCGCAATGTGCTGCTGGTCGAACCCTTCTACAACAGCTCCAACAACCCGTCCTTCCATGCGACCTTGATGCACGCCGGTGGCATCGCCCTGTACGGGAACTTCCTGTACGTCGCGGACACCAGAAATGGCATACGGGTCTTCGACACCCGGCAGATCTTCGACATGAGCGAGACCATGAACGACGAGCACCCCCCGAACAGCAGCAAGACCAAGGTCGGTCGACACAACAACGAGTGGTACGGCCACGGCTACCGGTGGGTGTGGCCGGCGGTTGGTGAGTGGCGGCTGGTGGACGGAAAAGCGGACGCGACCCGCTGCCTGGGGGACGGGAACAAGCTGAAGTTCTCCTACCTGAGCGTCGACCGGGCGTCCGGGTCGCTCGTGGCAGGCGAATACTGTCCGACTCCCACACCGGAGAAGCCGGCGAAGCCGGGCCGGGTCGCGCGATGGCAGCTGGGCAGCGGCACGGTGGCGTCGAGCGGGCTGGCCAGCGGCTGGGCCACGGACGCCTACAACCTGCCGATCGACCACGTGCAGGGGGTCGTCACCCGGGGGAACACCTACTACGTCAACGCGAGCGACGGGCGCGACAACCACGGCAAGCTCTGGCGGTACCAACTGGTCGGCACCACGCTGTCCAACGGCACCAACACTCCCGCCGCGAAGGGGTGTGAAGACCTCAGCTACGACGGCAGGACCGGCGACGTCTACTCGGTCTCCGAGTACTACAACGCCCGCGCGATCTACCGAATACGGTACTGAGCTCACCGGTCAGGCCTGCCCACGCACAGTGGGCAGGCCTTGTCCTGTCTCTCAGCTGCTGGGCAGGCGCGGCCACAGCGCCTCGGCGACCGCCAGCGCTCCGTCGCAGACCGCCGGGTCGGCTTGGTCGGGCTCGTCGGGCTGGGCTCGTAGGGACGTGTCCACCACCACGGTCTCGACGAGACCGGCCGCCCCCGCGACCTCCTCGAACGGGATGTGCCCGGTCTCGATGCCGCAGTTCCCGGCGGTGTAGGTGGTGACCGACGGCCGGCCGGCGATCGGGTCGGCGTTGCCGTCGAAAGTCGTCGAGAGCTCCGGCGGCTGGCGGACGCCGAAGGTCACCTCGACCTTCCGCTCGTCCGCCCCCGTCGACGTGCGCCACTGACACCGGTGGCGGTCGGGGCTGGCCACCCGCCGTGCCTCGGCGAAGCCCGGGAGCGCGGTGATGGTCTCGTCGGCGACGAGGTCGCACGGGTCGAGTGGGATCAGCGAGTTCGACTTCGGCGAGCGGTGTTCGACCTTCCCGGACTGGATCACCTCGACGACTCTGGCCATGCCGGCTTCGACCAGCTCGCAGGTGGGGACCGGCGCCGCGCCCCAGTCCAGCCGGCTGCGGACGCTGATGGCGAGGTCCTCCCCCGCGAACACCAGGGTCTGCCAGCAGGAACCACCCTGGTCGACGGGCTTGGAGGTGTGGATCGAGTCGGTGACATCCTCGAGCTTGTCGGTCGGTACGAACCGGTCGGCGCTTGGCCGGGCCAGCTCGCCGATCATGATGGTGACTTCCTCGGCGTCGCTCCTGCTGAAGGAGGAGGCTTCGGAGTCGTCCAGCTGGACGACGACCGTGCAGAAGCCGAATGACTCCGGCGGGCCGAACTCGGCCGGCCCGAACTCGGCGAACACCTCGGGATCGGTGAGGCCGCACGGTTGGATCGTGGCGAGGTCACCGAGAACCTTCGTCGCCGACCTCGACTCCTCGCCGTTGGTGGTGCATCCGGCGAGAATCGCGACCGTCGCCATCGCGACCAGTGGCGTCCGCCGTAACCAGCTCGTCATTACGCCAACATCCCCCTGGACAAGTGCCTTGTGGATCGTCGAATCCTGTCATGCGCCGGCACATTTCCCAGGTGCGCGGCCGGATGCGGACAGGTGTCGGATCGGGACGTGGGATCACCCACCAGGGACCGCGGCAGGAGATGATCCATAAATGCAGTATCTGGTTTCCGTGATGAACGACAGGTCCGAATCCACCGAGGAGGAGATGGCCGCCATCAACGCGTTCGACGACCGGCTCCGGGAGCAGGGGAACTGGGTCTTCGCCGGCGGCCTCGGGTTGCCGAGCACGGCCACCGTCATCGACAACCGCGGCGAGGAGGCGGTGGTCACCGACGGTCCGTTCTTGGAGTCCAAGGAGTACCTCGTCGGGTTCTGGATCATGGAGGCGCCCGACCTCGACGTGGCGCTCGCCCTCGCCGCCGAAGGCTCGAAGGCCTGCAACGCCAAGATCGAGGTGCGGCCTTTCCGGTGAGCGTGCTCGACGTCCAAACCGCGATCACCCGGGCCCACCGCGAGGACTGGGCACGGGTGGTCGCCGTGCTGACCAGGCGGTTCGGTGACCTCGACATCGCGGAGGAGGCGGCGGCCGAGGCGTTCGCGATCGCCGTCGAGCGGTGGCCGGGCAGTGGCGTGCCGCCCAACCCGGGCGCCTGGCTGACCACCACCGCCAACCACAAGGCCATCGACCGGATCCGGCGGGAGAACAAGCGCGACGACAAGCACCGGGAGGCCCAGCTGGCCTACGACGACGACCCGCCGGCGCCGCTCGGCGCCATCGAGGACGAGCGGCTCCGGCTGATCTTCACCTGCTGTCACCCCGCGCTCGCGATGGACGCCCGCATGGCGTTGACGCTGCGCATGGTCGGCGGGCTGACCATGCCCGAGATCGCCCGCGCGTTCCTGGTGCGGGAGTCCACCATGGGACAGCGGATCACCCGGGCGAAGGCCAAGATCAAGACGGCGCGGATCCCGTACCGGGTGCCGGCGGCGGAGGATCTCCCGGCACGGGTCTCCGGTGTGCTCGCGGTGCTGTTCCTCGTGTTCAACGAGGGCTACCTGGCGACCGGGCCGGACACCGATCCCCTCCGCCACCACCTGACCGCCGAGGCGATCCGGCTCGCGCGGCTGATCCGGGCGCTGCTGCCGCAGGACGGTGAGGTGGCCGGGCTGCTGGCGTTGCTGCTGCTCATCGAGGCCCGGCGCGCCGCGCGGGTGTCGGCGACCGGCGAGCTGGTCGCGCTCGACGATCAGGACCGAGGGGCCTGGGACGCGACGCTGATCGCCGAGGGACATCGGCTGGTGCGCGAGCGGCTGGTGGCCGGGGTGGCTCCCGGTCGCTACCAGATCCTCGCCGCGATCAACGCCGTGCACACCTCGGCGCGCGACGCGCGGGACACCGACTGGTCGCAGGTGGTCGCGCTGTACGACCAGCTCGTCCGGCTCGATCCGTCGCCGGTCGTCGCGCTCAACCGGGCCATCGCGGTCGCCGAGGTGGACGGGCCGCGGGTGGCGTTGGCGGTGGTCGAGCAACTCGCGGACCGGTTGGCCGACTACCACGCCTGGCACGCGACCCGCGCGGAGCTGCTGCGCCGGCTCGGCCACGGCCAGCAGTCACGCGCGGCGTACGACAGGGCCATCGAGCTGGCGGGCAACACCGCCGAGACCGCCTACCTGACCCGGCGTCGCGACCAGCTGGGGTGACCGTTGGATGCGCGTCACATTGATGTCCTACGGAACGCATTCGAACGCCCGAAGCGTGTCGGTGTCGGTCACCGAGGCTCCACCGGCGTCAGTACGCCGTGGGTGTCCTCGAGTGCCTGCGCGGCGTCGAGCACGACATCTTCACGCCATGGCGGTCCGATCAGCTGCACCCCCACTGGCCGGCCGGCGGCGAGCCCGGTCGGCACGGCGACCGCGGGCGCGCCGACCGCGGTGGACCAGACGGTGAGCGCCATCGACTGGCCGAATCGCCGTTTCTCCTCGGCGGAGCTGGACTCCTGCCCGGGGGTGAAGGACGCTCGGGTGCTGACCGGACCGAGCAGGAGCGGTGTGTCCACCGCGTACTGGGCCCACGCCCTGCGGACGGTCAGGTGGCGGGCGGCGCGGTCGAGGTAGCCCTCGAGGTCCAGCGGGGGGTGTTCGTCGAGGTCGAAGTTGATGTAGCGCGAAGCGTCCTGGCCGACGAGCGCGCTGATGGCTGGCCAGTTTCCGGCGAACTCGGTGAGCACCATGCCCGTGTACACCTCCAGCGCGTCGTCGAGCATCGGCACCTGCGCCTCGACGACGTGGTATCCGCTGTCGGCGAGGGTCTGCGCCGCCTGCTCGATGGCGGCGGCCATGGCATGGTCCACACCGTGCCCACCCGGGTCACGGACGATGCCGACCGTGCGAGGTACCGCCGGACCGCGAAGCGGCACCGGCACGGCTCGTGGATCACGTGGATCGGCCACGGCGACCGGTGCCGTGGCCCACGAACTGGGGACCGGTGCCGCCGAGGCCTCCTTCCCCGCCCTCGTGGTGCACGCGCTGGAAGACGGCCTGGCCATCCAACGCGCCATCAACCCTGACGCGGTCCCGGCGGATGCCGTGGTGACCGCTACCGAACTGGTCCTGCGCGGCGCGCGCCGGTCAGGAACCCAACAGCCAGAAAGCTGACGATCCGTGCTTCACGGTGGATTGAGCAGAAGGTCGATGAGGCAGGATCTAGGGGTGACCAACCACCCCATGGCCGAGGTTCCCGACGTGCTGTTCGCCGACGCCGACACCGAGGCGCGCTGGCGAGCCCGGTTCACCGCCGCCCGTGTCTCCCTGCCGCGATGGGCCCACGACGCCCCGGACCGCAACCTGTTCCTGTCCAACTCGAGCGGGGTCTGGGAGGTCTACGCCTGGGACCGCGCGACCGACACCCGACGCCAGGTCACCGACCGGCCCAACGGCACCTCCTACGCGACCATCAGCCCCGACGGCCAGCACATCTGGTGGTTCGCCGACTCCGACGGCGACGAGTTCGGCAGCTGGGTCCGCGAACCGTTCGCCGGCCGGCCGGCCGCGACGGGCCCGCAGGACGCGGTGCCCGGCAGCACCCCCGGCTACCCCGCCGGCATCGAGCTCGGTCGCGCGGTCGCCGCGGTCGGCGTCTCCAACGACGAGGGCACCACCATCTTCGTCTCCAGGAACAACGCCGCCGCCGAGGTCGTGTACCAGGACCCGCACGACGGCGGGGTCGGCGCGCTGTCCCGGGACGAGTCGCTGCTCGCCATCGCGCACTCCGAGCACGGCGACAACCGCCACCCCGCGCTGCGCGTGCTCGCGGTCGCCGACGGCACCACCGTCGCGGAGAAGTGGGACGGCGCCGGCAAGGGCCTGGACGCGCTGGGCTTCAGCCAGGTGCCGGGCGACCAGCGGCTGCTCGTACTGCACGAACGCCGCGGCCGGGAGGAACTGCTGATCTGGGACGTCGCCGCCGACACCGAGACCGAGCTGACCGTCGACCTGCCGGGCGAGGTCACCGCCGAGTGGCACCCGGACGGCCGGGCGATCATCGTCGTGCACACCCACGAGGCCCGCAACACCCTGCACCACCTCGACCTCGCCAGCGGTGAGCTCACCCAGCTGCCCACCGCCACCGGCACGATCGGCTCGGTGTCGGTCCGCCCCGACGGCACCGTCGAGTACGCCTGGTCCGACGCCGCCCAGCCCTCGGTGGTGCGCGCCCTGTTCAGCGACGGCACCGAACGGGTCCTGCTCGAACCGCCAGGCCACAAGGCACCGCCCTCGGTGCCGCTCCAGGACGTCTTCGTGCAGGCCGAGAGCCACGGGCAGGTGCACGCGCTGTACGCGCGGCCGCCGGGCGCCGGGGACGGGCCGCTACCCACCGTCTTCACCCTGCACGGCGGGCCGCACTCGGCCGACGAGGACCGCTTCTCCGCCTACCGCGCGGTGTGGCTGGACGCCGGCTTCGCCGTGGTCCACGTCAACTACCGCGGCTCCACCGGCTACGGCTCGGCCTGGCGGGACGCGATCGAGGGACGCCCGGGGCTGACCGAGCTGGCCGACGTCGCCGCGGTGCACGCCTGGGCGGTGGACAAGGGCCTGGCCGACCCGGCCAGGTGCGTGGTCAACGGCGCGTCCTGGGGCGGGTACCTGTCCCTGCTGGCACTGGGCACCCAGCCGCGGCTGTGGGCAGCGGGCATCGCCGGCGTCCCGGTCGCCGACTACCTGGCCGCCTACGCCGACGAGATGGAGCCGTTGCGCGCGTTCGACCGTGCCCTGTTCGGCGGCTCGCCGGACGAGGTGCCCGACCGGTACGTCGAGTGCTCACCGATCACCTACGTCGACCAGGTGCGCGCCCCGGTCCTGGTGGTCGCCGGCGAGAACGACCCCCGCTGCCCGATCCGCCAGATCGACAACTACCTCGACCGCCTGGCCACCCGGCAGGCCGCCTACCAGGTCTACCGCTACGACGCGGGCCACGGCTCGCTGGTGGTCGCCGAGACGATCAAGCAGGTCGCCATCGAGGTCCACTTCGCGCGCACGGCCCTGGGGCTCTAGGCCTGCTGGGCCTGCCACATCCAGTGCTGCTTCTCGAGCTCGGCGGCGATCTCGATCAGCAGGTCCTGGGTGACCAGGTCCGACTTGTCGGTCTCGTCGATGCGCTTGCGCAGCCGCGCGATCATCGTGCTGAGCAGCTCGACGATCGCGGCCACCGTGGTCTCGGTGGACTGCCAGTTGTCGGGGTACTCCGGCATGCCGGAGTTCCCGACGACCGTGCTGGCCTTGCCGTTGGGGGACACGCCGATCGCGTTCGCGCGCTCGGCGACCTCGTCGACGTACGTACGCGCGGCCGTGACCAACTCGTCCAACTGCAGGTGCGCGCTGCGGAAGTGCGCACCGACCACGTTCCAGTGGGCCTGCTTGGCGATCAGGGACACGTCGATCAGGTCGACGAGGGTCGCCTGCAGGACGCCACCGGTCGACTTGCGCTCGGAATCGGACAGCGGGCTGGTGATCGGAGACTTCGTCATGCCGGTGAAGTACCCGCTACCCCGCGTTCATACCCGCGATGTGGCGAACTCCACCACCTGCGACCCGATCGTGCGTAGGGAGTCGGCGACGTTCTCGTCCGTGCAGCCGCCGTCCGGGCCGAACACCACGTGCCGGGCGTTGACCGCGGCGCCGAGCGGCGTCGGCCAGCCGCGCAGCGCGTGCACGATCGAGCGCAACGACGCCAGCGTGTTCACCGCCGCCTGCCAGCCGTGCGCGGTGGCCACGCAGCCGACCGCCCGGCCGTCCAGGTACGGACGCGGGTCCTCGCGCATGTCCTCGATGTAGTCCAGGGCGTTCTTCACCAGCCCGGAGATCGCGCCGTGGTAGCCGGGCGAGACCAGCACGACGCCGTCGGCCGCGCGCAGCTCCTCCACCAGGCGGCTGGCCACCGGCGACCGTTGCGGATCGGCCGGGTCATAAAACGGCAGTACCAGGTCCGCGCCGGACACCAGCGTCGTCTTCGCGCCCGCCAGTGCCGCGCCGGACAGCGCGATCCGCAGTGCACGCTCGGACTGCGACTCCTGCCGCAGGGATCCACCGATCCCCACCACGTTCACCGTCACACCGATCCCTTCCCACTCCCCGTGCGCGCCCCTCCGATCATCCACCATTCGATGCCACCATGGGGGAATGGTGGGCACCCTCATCTTCGACGGCGAGTGCGGATTCTGTACCCGTAGTAGGAACCTGCTGGTCCGGCTCGACCGCCGGGGCCGGCTGCGGACCGTGCCCTACCAACGGGCCGGCGTCGCCGAGGCGGCCGGCGTCAGCCGGGACGACCTCGCCCGGGCGGTGTTCTGGGACGGCGACCCCGCTGCTGGGGGCCGGTGTTGGGGCGCGGAGGCGATCAACGCCGCGCTGTCGGCCGCGCTTGGCAACTCGCTGTTGCTGCGGCTGTACCGGCTGCCGGGGGTCCGGCAGGCACAGGACGCGCTCTACCGCTGGGTGGCGGCCAATCGGCACCGCCTTCCGGGTACCACGCCGTGGTGCACATCACATCCCGAAGTCTGTCAGCCACCCTTTGGTGCAGGTCAGGATGAAGGCCAGGCGCGTACTAGATGAGTAGCCTTTTCCGGAACATTCTGGGAGGCCATACATGTCCACAGCGATGAGCAGGGTGCCGCTTACCGTCCAGGGGGCCGCGCTGCACGCGGTGTTCGCCCTCCCCCGGCCGCTGCGCAGAGTGCTCGCCGGCCCGCCGATCCAGCGCGACGGCCTCGAGCTCGCGCTGGACGCCCAGCTCCTGCTGCGGATGGCCGCGCTGACCGACACCCGGCTGACCGCGCGGACGGTCGAGGCCGCGCGCACCAGCATGGAGGGCGGCCGCACGCTCCTCGGCGGGCCGATCGTCAGCGGAGTCGAGACCCGCAACCTCAACCTCCCGGTCACCGACGGCACCATCCCCGCCCGGCTCTACGAGCCGGCCGACCTGCCGGCGGGGTCGCCGCTGTTGGTGTACTTCCACGGCGGCGGCTGGGTGGTCGGCAGCGTGGACACCCACGACGGAACCTGCCGCTACCTGGCCAAACAGGCCAACGTGCGGGTGTTGTCGGTCGGCTACCGGCTGGCCCCGGAGTACCCGTTCCCGGCGGCGGCCGACGACGCGTACACCGCCTTCCGGTACGCGGCGAAGAACGCGGACTCCCTCGGCGCCGACGCGTCGGCCATCGCCGTCGGCGGGGACAGCGCTGGCGGCAACCTCGCGGCCGTTGTCTGTCTGGACGCACTGCGCCGAGGTGGGCCCCGGCCGGTGTTCCAGCTGCTGTTCTATCCGGCGACCGACACCTCGAAGCGGTGGCCATCGCGCGACCTGTTCGCCGACGGCTTCTTCCTCACCGACGAGGACATGACGTGGTTCGTCGACCACTACAGCCCCGACCCGGCGACCCGCACCGACCAGCGGCTGGCCGTGCTGCTGGCCGACGACCTGCGCGGGCTGCCGCCGGCCTACATCGCGACCGCGGGCTTCGACCCGTTGCGCGACGAGGGCAACGCCTATGCCGACCGCCTCCGGGACGCCGGCGTGCCGGTGGTGAAACGCCAGCACGACGACCTGATCCACGGGTTCGTCAGCTTCATCAGCCTGGGCACGCGGTTCCGGGAGGCGGTCGCGGAGGCGGCCGGCGCGCTGCGGACCGGGTTGGTGTTGCGCTCCCGGGCCAATGTGGTGGACATCTTCCGGCCGACCGCCTGAGACTGATCAACGTTTCGCCGGCCTTGGCGACCTCGCCGTAAATTGGGTTGCCGGTGGAGTGCCGGATGGAGGTCAATCCATCCATGCGGCTCTACCGACAGACGCTGGCCCTGCCCGGCGTCCGCACCCTGATGGTGTTGCTGTTCTTCGCCAGGATCCCGATGACCGCCGCCGGCATGGTGCTGACCCTGCACGTCGCGGTCGGGCTCGGCCGGGGCTACGGCGCGGCCGGCCTGGCCGGGGCGAGCGCCACGATCGGCATCGCGCTCGGCGCACCGATCATGGGCCGGGTGGTCGACCGCTACGGCTTACGCCCGATGATCCTGGTCACCACCCTCGGCGAGGCCACCTTCTGGCTGTTCGGCCGCTACCTGCCGTACTCGTGGCTGCTGGTGGCCGCGTTCTTCGGCGGGATGCTGGTGCTACCGGCCAACTCCATCGGCCGGCAGGCCATCGCCGCCCTGGTGCCGCCCGAGCTGCGGCGCACCGCGTACTCGATGGACTCGATCTCCACCGAGCTGTCGTTCATGGTCGGCCCCGCGTTGGCGGTGCTGCTGGTGACCACGTACTCCTCCCCGACGGCGATGATGTCGATGATGGTCGGCGTGATCATCGCCGGCGCGGCGCTGCTGGTGATGAACCCCGCGGTGCGCACCGAGGAGGAGAAGGCGGCCGACACCGGCAAACGGCTGACCCGGCGCAGTTGGCTGACGCCACGGATGGTGGCCGTACTGGTGATCGGTGCGGGCGCGGTGTTCATCCTGTCCGGCACCGAGGTGGCCATCGTGGCCCAGCTGCGGGAGAACGGCGAGCTGTCCTACACCGGCGTGGTCGTCGCGGTCTGGGCGGCGGCCTCGGCGATCGGCGGCGTGATCTACGGCGCGCTGACCCGAGCGCCGACCCAGGTGACGTTGATGGCCTGGCTCGGCCTGCTCACCCTGCCCGTCGGGCTGGCCGGCGGCCAGTGGTGGCTGCTCATGCTGGTCCTGCTGCCGGCCTCGGCCATGTGCGCGCCGACGATCGCGGCCACCGGCGAGCAGGTGAGCCGGTTGGCGCCGGCCGCCGCGCGCGGGGAGGCGATGGGCATCCAGTCCTCGTCGTTCACCCTCGGCGCCGCCGCGGGGGCGCCGCTGGTCGGGTTCGTGGTGGACCACTCGTCGCCGGCGGTCGGCTTCGCGGTCGCCGGGGTCGGCGGGGTGCTGGTCGCCGGGCTGGCGACGGTGCTCATCGCCCGGCAGCGGCGCACCGAGCCGGTGACCACCGCACCGGTCTGAGGCGCCCGCGGAGTTGTCCACAGGCGCCATCCACACTGTCCACAACTCCTACGCCCGGGCCTCCCAGACCGGGCTCTCGACGTAGTGGTTGTCGAACCGGTCCTGCGACTCGATGATCTCCCGCTCGTCGGCCGCGCCGGTGTAGAGGCGCTCGAGCAGGCGGTAGTACTCGAACCTCGGCTTGCTCGGTGTGTACACGAACACCACGTCGGCGAAGCGGCCCGTGCTCGGCGCGAACGCATGCGGCATGCCCGGCGGCACGACGAGCAGGTCGTGCGCGGTGATGGTCACGATCTCCTGGTCGAGTAACACGTCCAACGACCCGTCGAGGACGAGGAACAGTTCGGCGGCGGCCGAGTGGACATGCGGCGGCGCGCCCGGGGAGCCGGGGTCGAACCACGATCGGTTGCTGGTCAGTGCGCCGCCGGTGGCCTCGGCGTCGACCAGCAGGGTGACGCCACTGGCGGGCAGGACCTCGGCCTCGGCGGCGCGGACCATGGCGAAGGTTATTTCTGGATATTTCATATCCAGGACACTACATATCCAGAATCAGTACGACAAGTGGTTGCGGCACATTTCCTGGATACGTACTGTCCAGAACATGCGCATGGCCGAGGGTGTCGAGTGGGCGCTGCACAGCTGCCTCAACCTGTCCTGGACGGAGGTCCCGGTGCCCGCCGCGCGGCTCGCGGCCTACTTCGACCTACCGGCGCCGTACCTGAACAAGCAGTTGCAGGCGCTCGCCAGGGCCGGGATCGTCCACTCGACCTCCGGCCCACGCGGCGGTTTCCGGCTCGACCGCACGCCGGCGAAGATCACCATGCTGGACGTGGTGGTCGCCATCGAGGGTCCCGAGCCGGCGTTCCGCTGCGCGGAGATCCTGCACGGCTCCCCCTTCGGCGACCGGAAGGTCAACTACGTCGAGGGCTGCGTGGTCTCCCGCGCCATGTCCAGGGCAGAGCTGTCGTGGCGGCGCGAACTGGCCGCCACCACGATCGCCGACCTGGCCGAGGACGTCGAGCGCACCTACCCCGGCTCGGCACACCAGAGCAGGGACTGGCTGGCCAAGGCCAGGTCCTGACGCTCAGGCGTGCGGGTCGAACGGGATGCCGGCCGGCTTGGCCCGCTCCAGGTTGCCGGCGAACGCGCTGTCCTTGATGGCCAGGCTGGCGCTGCCGAAGTCGGCGTTCACCAGGATGTCGCGGATGCCGGGCGGGTAGTTGTCCCAGCTGACCAGGTCCGGGTACTGCCAGGCGCCGTAGTGGTTCTCCGGCGGCTCGGTGGCGCTGGCGATCCGGAAGCAGTGCGTGCTGGCGCCGTCCTTGTGGTAGACGACCTTGGGGTGCGTGCCCTCCCAGGAGACCGCGGAGCGCGGGTGGGTCTGGTAGTTGCCGTGGGCCGACACCGACACGTACTGCGCCTGGTCGACGGCCTGCTCCACCCACACCACCACGTGCTCGATGTCGTGGCGGTGCCCGCAGCAGTCGATGATCGGCACGGCCTGGTCCTTCTCGAAGTACAGGTCGTAGAGGTACGCGCACCAGCCGCGGTCACACTTGGTGCGGGCGTAGGAGTTCGTGTTGTCCAGGTCGGCCTGGTCGTGGCAGTCCCCGTTGAGCGGACCGGAGTTGCGCAGCCCGGGGTTCAGCGTGCCGTCCGGACCGATCGCCGGCGTCGGGTAACAGCCGTCGCCGTCGTAGTCGAACGCCGGCTGCCACTTGGCGTCGGCCGCGGTCGCGTTGCCGGGTAACGCCGTCGGCGGCGCGGCCGACGCCACTCCCGGCACCAGGATGACCAGGGCGATCGCCCCGATGACAGCACGCAGCGTGAACCCCAACCGACCCATGGATCGACCGTAACGGTGGGTCGCTTTCCGAATACAGGGCCGAAGGTGTGGACTATCCGCGCGCGGCGAGCGCCTCGGCGACCTCGTAGGTGTTCAGCGCCGCGCCCTTGCGCAGGTTGTCCCCGCAGACGAAGAAGTCCAGCGTGTTCGGGAAGTCCAGCGCCTGGCGGACCCGGCCGACATAGGTCGGGTCGCCGCCGACCACGTCCGCCGGGGTCGGGAAGACGCCGTTGGCCGGGTCGTCGACCAGCACCACCGACGGCTGCGCGGCGAACACCTCGTGCGCCCCGGCGACGGTGACCGGCTTGGCGAAGGTGGCGTGCACGGCCAACGAGTGGGTGGTCACCACCGGCACCCGCACGCAGGTGGCCGACACCCGCAGGTCCGGGATGCCCAGGATCTTGCGGGACTCGTTGCGGACCTTGAGCTCCTCGGAGTACCAGCCGTCGCCCTTGTAGGAGCCGGCCGACGGCACCACGTTCAACGCGAGCGGCGCCGGGAACGGCGAGTCGGCCAGCGGCAGCCCGGCCGCCTCCAGCGCCTCGCGCACGTCGCCGGCGCGCACGCCGACGTCCTTGCCGACCACCGCGGCCAACTCGGCGTAGAGCCGCTCGACACCGGCGACCCCGGCGCCGGAGACCGCCTGGTAGGAGGCGACGACCAGCTCCCGCAGGCCGAACTCCCGGTGCAGCGCGCCGAGCGCGGCCATCATCGACAGCGTGGTGCAGTTGGGGTTGGCGATGATCCCGCGCGGCCGGTTGGCGATCTGGTCGACGTTGCACTCCGGCACGACCAGCGGCACGTCCTCGTCCATCCGGAAGGCGCCGGAGTTGTCCACCACGACCGCGCCCCGCTCGGCGGCCACCGGCGCCCACTGGGCGGACACCTCATCCGGCACGTCGAACATGGCGACGTCGACGCCGTCGAACACCTCGGGCGCCAGCGCGCGGACGGTCAGCTCCTGGCCGCGAACGGTCAGCTTCTTACCGGCCGAGCGCGGCGAGGCGATCAGCCGCACCTCGCCCCACGGCCACGACGGCCGCTGGTTCAGGATGTCGATCATCACGGTGCCGACCGCGCCGGTGGCGCCGACCAGCGCGAGGGTGGGGGCCATCAGCGACCACTCCCCGCGTACACCGTGGCCACCTCGTCGCCGCCGAGCTCGAACGCCTCGTGGATCGCGCGGACCGCGTCGTCCAGCTCGGTGTCCCGGATCAGCACCGAGATCCGGATCTCCGAGGTGTTGATGATCTCGATGTTCACCCCGGCCTTGGCCAGCGCCTCGCAGAACCCGGCGGTGACCCCGGGGTGGGAGCGCATGCCGGCGCCGACCAGCGACACCTTGCCGACGTGGTCGTCGTAGAGCACCGCGGTGAAGCCGAGCTCTTCCTTGATCTTCTCCAGGGCGGCGACCGCGGTCGGGCCGTTGTCCTTGGACAGCGTGAACGTGATGTCGGTGCGCCCGGACACCGTGCTCGACACGTTCTGCAGCACCATGTCGATGTCGATCTCGGCGTCGGCGACCACCCGGAAGATCCGGGCCGCGACCCCGGCCTGGTCCGGCACGCCGGTCACGGTGACCTTCGCCTCGGACCGATCGTGTGCGACACCGGTGATCATTGCCTGTTCCACGGGAAGATCCTCCACTGAGCCGGTGACGATGGTGCCCGGCTTGTTGGTGTACGACGAGCGGACGTGGATGGTGACGCCGTAGCGGCGGGCGTACTCGACACAGCGCAGCATCAGCACCTTGGCGCCCGAGGCCGCCATCTCGAGCATCTCCTCGTAGGGCACCCGGTCCAGCCGCCGGGCGTTGGCCACGATCCTCGGGTCGGCGGTGTAGACGCCGTCCACGTCGGTGTAGATCTCGCAGACATCCGCGTTCAGCGCGGCGGCCAGCGCGACCGCGGTGGTGTCCGAGCCACCCCGGCCCAGCGTGGTGATGTCCTTGGTGTCCTGGCTGACGCCCTGGAAGCCGGCGACCAGGCAGATGTAGCCGTCGTCCAGCGCGTTCTGCACGCGGCCAGGGGTGACGTCGATGATCCGCGCCTTGCCGTGGGTCGAGTCGGTGATCACCCCGGCCTGGGATCCGGTGAACGACAGCGCCTCGGCACCGAGCGCGCTGATCGCCATCGCCACCAGCGAGTTCGAGATGCGCTCACCCGCGGTGAGCAGCATGTCCATCTCCCGCTCCGGCGGCACCGGATTGACCCGTTGGGCGAGGTCGAGCAGTTCGTCGGTGGTGTCGCCCATCGCCGAGCACACCACCACGACGTCATTGCCTGCCTTGCGCGTGGCGACGATCCGCTCGGCGACACGCTTGATCCGGTCCGCGCTCTCCAAGGAAGAACCGCCGTACTTCTGGACCACGAGCGCCACTGTCCGAAACCTCCTTGAAGCGACCCTCGGGCGAGCCTAACGGAGTTGGCGAATCGATTCGGTCCTGCTTGTGGTCCCCACCACGTGTGGTGGCAGCGACCGCCGATGGCGCGCCCTAGGCTGTAACGGCCGGGTCAGCCGACGGGGAAAGGGATCGGGGTGTCTGCGACGGATGTGACGCGTGCCCACTCGGGGGAGGGTGAGTCGGCGCACACCACCGAGTCGACTGAGACGCTCGACACCACCGTCGAGCCGGTCGAACGCTTCTGGTCCGCGCGCCGGCTCGGCGTGTTGCTCGCGCCGGCGATGATCTTCCTCGGCATCCGGGAGTTCGGGCTGCTGGTGCTGACCTGGATGGCCGCCGAGAACAACCGGTCGGTCACCGAGTCGCTGCGCTCCTGGGACGGCCAGTGGTTCCTGGCCATCGCCGAGGGTGGGTACGACGGCGTGCCGGCGGGCCTGGTGGACGCGTTCGGCAACCGGGACGCGCAGACGCCGCTGGCGTTCTTCCCCGGCTATCCGGCGGTGGTGCGCTGGTTCGCCGCCATCGACGGCAGTGGCGGGATCGGGCTGGTGACCTCGGCGTTCACCATGACGATCGTGGCCGGGGTGGTGTGCTCCTACGCGCTGGCCAGGCTCGGGCGACACATTGACGGCGGCTCCCGGCGGACCGGGCTGATCCTGGTCGCGCTGTTCGCGGCGTCGCCGATGTCGGTGGTGCTGTCGATGGCGTACTCGGAGGCGATGTTCTGCGCGCTCGCGGCGTGGTCGCTGGTCGGGGTGCTGGAGCGGCGGTGGGTGCTGGCCGGGGTGTGCTGCGCGGCGGCCGGGCTGGTGCGCTCGACCGGGGCGGCGCTGCTGCTGGCCGTCGGGCTGGCGATCATCGTGGCGGTGGTGCGCCGGCGGGACGGCTGGCGGCCGTGGATCGGTGGGCTGATCGCGCCGGTCGGCCTGCTCGGCTACCTGGCCTGGGTCGGCGTGCGGACCGGCGAGTGGAACGGCTGGTTCACGCTGCAGGAACGCGGCTGGGGTACGGGCTTCGACGGCGGCCTGGCCACGGTCACGTTCAGCCTGGAGGCGCTGGCCGACGCGCGGTCGGTGCTCGAGGTGGCCACGGTCGCGCTGATCGTGGTGGCCATCATGCTGCTGGTGATCGGGTTCGTGCGGCGGGTGGAGTGGCCGCTGATGGTCTTCGCGGCCGGGGTGCTGGTGATGGACCTCGGCGCCAACGGGCTGATGAACTCCAAGGCGCGGCTGATGATCCCGGCGTTCACCCTGCTGGTGCCGGCGGCGCTGGCGCTGGCCAAACGACGACCGTCGACCGCGATGCTCACCCTGTGCTCGCTGACCGTGGCAAGCTCCTGGTTCGGCGCGTACTCGATCACCTCATGGGGTTATGCGATCTGATGGAGCACAACAAGGACGCCGAGACCAGCGTGCCGGTGCACGAGTTGGTCCGCACGCGCTGGAGTCCCCGGGCGCTCGACCCGAACGGCCAGGTCAGCGAGGCCGCGCTGCGGGCGATGCTGGAGGCGGCGCGGTGGGCGCCGTCCAACGGCAACACCCAGCCCGCGCGGTACCTGGTCGGCCGCCGGGGCGATGACACCTACCAGCGGATCTTCGACCTGCTCTCGCCGAGGAACCAGGGCTGGGCGTGGGCGGCGGCGGTGTTGGTGCTGGGCTGTGTGGTGACCACGAACGAGAAGGGCCAGCTGCCGATGTCCGAGTACGGCGCGGGGCTGGCGACGGAGAACCTGGTGCTCCAGGCGGTGGCCGAAGGGGTGGTCGCCCACCAGGTTGGCGGGTTCCACAAAGACGCCGCCCCGCTGGTGTTCTCGCTGCCAGCGGATGTGCGCCCGCTGGTGGTGATCGTCATCGGCACGCTGGGCTCCCCCGACCTGCTCGACGACGACCGGCGGGAGCGCGAGCTCGCCCCCCGCCGCCGGCTGCCACTCGCCGAGATCGCCTTCACCGGCGAGTGGGGCACCCCCGCGTTCCCATGCCCTGAATGAGGCATTGACGACGTTCACCGTCCCGAATGGGGCATTCAGGGCATTGCTAGGTGCCGTAGACGGGGACTTCTGGTGGTGCGGCGGCCAGCAGCGCTGTCACGGCGGGGCCGATCTCGGCCGGGTCCCAGCGGGTGCCGTTGTCGACGTCCGGGCCGCGGGTGTGGCCGGTGACCACGGTGATCCGGCCGCCGGCCACCTCGAACACCCGGCCGGTGACCGCCGAGGACGCCGTGCTGCCCAGCCAGACCACCAGAGGGGCGACGTCGGCGGGTGCTGGCAGGTCGGCGAACAGCTCCTCGGTCAGCCTGGTCCTGGCCACCGGGGCGATCGCGTTCACGGTCACCCCGTAGCGCGCCAGCTCGGCGGCGGCCACCACGGTCAGCCCGATGATGCCGGCCTTGGCCGCCGCGTAGTTGGCCTGGCCGACGCTGCCGAACAGGCCGGCGCCGGAACTGGTGTTGATCACCCGCCCGGCCACCCGCTCGCCCGCCTTGGCCCGTTCGCGCCAGTGCGCGCCCGCGTGCCGCATGGTCAGGAAGTGCGCCTTGAGGTGCACGCGCACCACCTCGTCCCACTCCTGCTCCGACGTGCCGACCAGCATCCGGTCCCGGACCACGCCGGCGTTGTTGACCAGGACGTCCAGCCGGCCGAAGGTCCGCACGGCCGTCGCGACCAGCGACTCGGCCCCCGACCACGCGGACACGTCCTGGTCGTGGGCGACCGCCCGGCCGCCGGCGGCCACGATGTCGGCCACCGTGCCCGCCGCCGCGTCGCCCAGGTCGTTCACCACGACGTTGGCGCCCTGGCGGGCGAACGCCAGCGCGTGCTCACGGCCGATGCCCCGGCCGCCGCCGGTCACCGCGACCACCCGATCCGCGCAGATCACGGCGTCACCGCCGTCGACGCGGCCAGGAACGCCGGCCGTTCACCGCCGCCGTGCAGGGTCAGCGCCGCGCCGGTGACGTAGGCCGCGGCCGGCGAGGCGAGGTAGAGGCACGCGGCGGCCACGTCGGCCGGGGTCGCCAGCCTGCCCATCGGGATGGTCGCGCCGACGGCCGCCACCCCGTCGGCGTCGCCGTAGTGCAGTGCGGACAGCTCGGTGCGCACCGGGCCGACGACCACGGTGTTCACCCGCACCTTCGGCGCCCACTCGACCGCCAGGCTGGTGGCCAGGCTGGCCAGTCCGGCCTTGGCCGCGCCGTAGGCGGCCGTGCCCGGCGACGGCCGGGTCCCCGAGACGCTGCCGATCATCACGATGGCCCCGCCGCCCTCCTGCTGTTGCATCACCGTGTTGGCCCGCTGGGAGACGTGCAGCGGCGCGACCAGGTTCAGCTCGATGACCTTCGCGTGCAGCCGGGGGGACGCGGTGGCCGCCTCGGCGGGTGGGGCGCCGCCGGCGTTGTTGACCACCACGTCCAGCCGGCCGTGGTCGGCCACGATCGCGGTCACCAGATCGTCCACCTGGGACGGATCGCGGACGTCGGCGACCAGGTGTCGCACGCCGGGCTCGGCCGGGGTTCGCCCGCAGCTCACCACGATCGCGCCGGCCGCGACGAAGGCGTCCACGATGCCCCGGCCGACCCCACGGGAGCCGCCGGTCACCAGGACCACGCGATCCTCGAAGTTCACAGTCGCTCCAGAATGGTCACGTTCGCCTGCCCGCCGCCCTCGCACATCGTCTGCATGCCGTATCTGGCCCCGGTCCGCTCCAGGTTGGACAGCAGCGTGGTCATCAGCCGCGCGCCGGTCGCGCCGAGCGGGTGACCAAGGGCGATCGCGCCGCCGGTGACGTTCACCCGTTCCGGGTCGACCCCGGATTCCCGTTGCCAGGCAAGGACAACGCTGGCGAACGCCTCGTTGATCTCCACCAGCTCGATGTCCGCTATGGACAGTCCGGCGCGACGAAGGGCGAACGCGGTGGCCGCGATCGGCGCGTCCAGCATGATCACCGGGTCACCGCCGCGGGCGCTGAGGTGGTGGACGCGGGCGCGCGGGGTCAGCCCGTGCAGCCGCAACGCGCGCGCGGAGACGACCAGCAGTGCCGCCGCGCCGTCGGCGATCTGGCTGGCCAGCGCCGCGGTCAGCCGCCCCTGCGGCAGCAACGGGTCCAGCGCGGCCATCTTCGCCAGGCTGGTGTTCTGCCGGGGACACTCGTCGCGGTCCAGCTCGCCGACCGGCGCGATCTCGTCGTCGAAGTGGCCCGCCTCGGTCGCGGCCACCGCGCGGACATGGCTGCGCAGCGCGAACTCCTCCAGCTCGACCCGGGTGAGGTCCCACTTCGCCGCGATCGCCTCCGCGCCGAGGAACTGGGAGATCTCCTGGTCGCCGTAGCGCGCCCGCCAGCCGCGCGAGGTGCTGAACGGGTCGGGGATCCCGTGCGCCCGCCCGGCGAGCATGGCCGCCGAGATCGGGATCATGCTCATGTTCTGCACGCCGCCGGCGACCACCACGTCGGCGGTACCCGACATCACCGCCTGCGCGGCGAAGTGCACCGCCTGCTGCGACGAGCCGCACTGCCGGTCGACGGTCACCCCGGGCACCTCGGCGGGCAGCCCGGCGGCCAGCCAGCTGGTGCGGGCGATGTCGCCGGCCTGCGGACCGATGGTGTCCACGCAGCCGAAGATCACGTCGTCGACCGCGGCGGGGTCCAGGTCGACCCGGTCGAACAGCGCGCGCAGCACATGTGCGCCAAGATCGGCCGGGTGTTCGCCGGCCAGTGCGCCGCCCCGCCGGCCGACCGGGGTGCGCACGGCGTCGACGAGGTAGGCCTCAGTCATCCTGCTAAGCTACCAAGCTAGCGCTTGGGTAGGAAGTGAGTCGATGGTCAGGAAACCGGGCAAGCCGTCCGAGCGGCGGGAGGCGCTCGTGCGGATCGCCGCCGAGCTGTTCGCCGAACAGGGCTACCGGGCCACCACGGTCCGGCACATCGGCGACGCCGCCGGCGTGCTGTCCGGGAGCCTCTACCACCACTTCGACTCCAAGGAGACCATCCTCGACGAGCTGCTCTCCAGCTACCTCGACGACCTGCTGGCGACCTACCGGGAGATCGCCGCCGCCGGCCACCGCCCGGCCGACACCCTGCGGGAACTGGTGACCGCGTCGTTCCGCTCGATGTCCGAGCACCGGGCGGCGATCACCGTGCTGCAGAACGAGCGCAACCACCTGCGGGTGCTCCCCCGGTTCGGCTACCTGGCCAAGTCCGAGGACGAGGTCCGGCGCATCTGGATCACCGTGCTGCGCGAGGGCATCGAGGCGGGCGAGTTCCGCCGCGACCTCGACCCGGCGATCGCCTACCGGTTCCTGCGGGACTCGGTGTGGGGCGCGGTGCGCTGGTTCCGCGTCGACGGCGCGAAAACCGTCGACCAGCTCGCCGAGCTCTACCTGACGCTCACCTTCAGCGGCCTCACGCTGACCGAAGCTCGCGCTTGAGCACCTTGCCGGAGGCGTTCCTCGGCAGCGCGTCGAGGAACTCGACCACCCTGGGCACCTTGTAGTTGGCCAACTCCCGCCGGCAGTGCCCCAAAAGGTCCTCAGTGGACAGTCCGGGCCGGCCGACGACGTAGGCCTTGCCGACCTCGCCAAGCCGCTGGTCCGGCACGCCGACCACGGCCGACTCGACCACCCCGGGCAGCCGCGCGAGCACCTGCTCCACCTCGGCCGGGTAGACGTTGAACCCGCCGCAGATGTACATGTCCTTGAGCCGGTCGGTGATCGTCAGGTAGCCGCGGTCGTCGACCCGGCCGACATCGCCGGTGTGCAGCCAGCCGTCGGCGTCGATCGCGGCCGAGGTGGCCGCCGGGTCGTCGAGGTAGCCGAGCATCACGTTGGGCCCGCGCACCAGCACCTCCCCGGTGTCCGGCGCGATCGCCAGCGCACAGCCGGCGGCCGCGCGACCGCAGGTGCCGGCGACGGTCGCGTCGTCGTCGCCCGTCCGGCACATGGTGGCCACCACCGCCTCGGTCAGCCCGTAGGCGGTGAGCACGGCGTCGAAGCTCAGCTCGGTCTGCATCCGCTCCACCAGCGCGACCGGCACGGTGGCCGCCCCGGTGACCGCGAGCCGCAGCGACGAGAGGTCCAGCCGCGCGCGGTCGGGATGGTCGAGCATGGCCTGGTAGATCGTCGGCGGTCCGGGCAGCACGGTGATCCGCTCGTCGGCGACCAGCCGCAGCGCGGCGTCGATGTCGAAGGTGGCCTGCGGCACGATCGTCGCGCCGGTGCGCAGGCAGGCCAGGATGCCCGCCTTGTAGCCGAAGCTGTTGAAGAACGGGTTGATCACCAGGTAGCGGTCGGCCGAGGTCAGCTCGCCGAGCTCGGCCCAGGCGTCGGCCACGCCGAGCGCCTGGCGGTGCGCGCTCAGCGCGCCCTTGCTGATGCCGGTGGTGCCGGAGGTGAACAGGATGTCGCTGACGTCGTCGCGGTCGACCGGCGCCGGGCCGGCGGCGGCCAGGTCGCCCAGGTCGGCCCAGGCGAGGGTGTGCGGCGCGGTGGTCGGGCCGAGGACCAGCGTCGCCGGCAGCGGATGGCCGGCGGCGACCAGCTCGGCCAGCCGGTCCCGGCCGAGGAACTCACCGGCCACGACCAGCGCGCTGGCCTTCGTACGGGTGAGCAGGTCGGCGGTCTCGGTGGCGGTGAACCGGGTGTTGATCGGGACCAGCACCGCGCCCGTGTAGGTCACCGCGAGCGCCGCGACCACCCAGTGGTGGGTGTTGGGCGCGCAGATCGCCACCCGGTCGCCCCGGGTGACCCCGATGGCGGCGAAGGTGGCGGCGACCCGGCGGACCTGGTCGTGCAGGTCGTGCCAGGACAGGCGGACCGCGCCGTCGACGACGGCCTCGGCGGTGCCGAACCGGCGGGCGGCAGCGGCGACGGTGTCCGGGATGGTGGCCGGGATAGTGTCCACCCGACCATGCTAGAACACGTTCTCGTTTAGGCCAGTCTGCGAATGAGCCGGGACGCGATCCCGGAGACGATCAGCCAGAACAGCGCGGCAAGTCCGTAGTTGACCAGCACCCGCAGCTCGGCGTTCTCCGGCATGAACAGGTTTCGGAACGCCAACGCGATCGGCTCGGCGACCTCGCCGAAGAAGACCGTGATGCCGTTGTCCGGGTTGGCGTTGCCCACGGTCAGCAGCACGTGCACGACCAGGATCAGCGCCAGCGCCAGGCCGGTCGCGCGGACCAGGCCGGCCGCCACGCCCGCCACGGTCGCGCGAATCGCGGCGGGACCGTGGCGGCGCTGGTCGGCTTGCGTGGCCATAGCGAAAGTCTGGCATGCCGATCGACCGGTGTCAGGACACGATTCGCGCGATCACGCCCGCGACCACGACCCAGAACAGTGCGGCCAGACCGTAGTTCAGGATGGTCTCGAGGTTGTTGTTGACGAGGTTGAACAGGCCGGGGAAGAACAGTGCGAGCGGCTCGGCCAGCGACTTGATGAACACGAAGAACTGGTTCGCCTGGTTCGCACCGAACAAGATCAACAGAATGTAGACGACCTCGATCAGTGCGAACAGCGCACCCACGCCGGTGACGATGCGCGCCGCTGTGCCCCGGCCGTTCTTGATGGCCCACCTGCTTCGAGTAGTCATGAATAGTGGGTGCCCGAGCACCCCTGTGACGAAACGCCACCTCGGACCAACTTGAATACGCCGTTCGGCCTAGTATTCCGCGCCCCGGGTTTCGTCACGGGTGGACACGGTGGCTAGGCTGCACCCCGTGGCACGTGTTCTCCTCCTTCGTTGCCGCGACGGGGCCTGACCAGACCGGCTCCCCGCCGCGGGGCGAAGCCTTGCCGGTCGTTCTCCGCCGTATCCGGCAAGCAGGGAGCAACCCCACAATGACCATTCAGGACGTCCACCGCAGCGCGACCGCCAGCCGCATCCGCATGCCATCCCGCCCGGCGCCCGCCGACCAGCCTGCCTGGAACACCCAGCGCGGCTCGGCCATGCCGATCCACCGCTACCGGCCCTTCGGCCAGCTGGTCGAGCCGATCTCGCTGCCCGACCGCACCTGGCCCGACCGGGTCGTCGACCGCGCGCCGCAGTGGTGCGCGGTCGACCTGCGCGACGGCAACCAGGCGCTGATCGACCCGATGTCGCCCGCCCGCAAGCGCAAGATGTTCGACCTGCTGGTGCGCATGGGCTACAAGGAGATCGAGGTCGGCTTCCCGGCCGCGTCCCAGACCGACTTCGACTTCGTCCGCGAGATCATCACCGACGGCGCGGTGCCCGACGACGTGTCCATCCAGGTGCTGTCCCAGTGCCGGCCGGAGCTGATCGAGCGGACCTTCGAGTCGCTGGCCGGGGCGCGCAGGGCGATCGTGCACATCTACAACTCGACCTCGATCCTGCAGCGGCGGGTGGTGTTCCGCGAGGAGCGCGAGGGCATCAAGAAGATCGCCACGTCGGCCGCGGAGATGGTGCGCGAGCTGGCCGACAAGTACCCGGACACCGACTTCCGGTTCGAGTACTCGCCGGAGTCCTACACCGGCACCGAGCTGTCCTACGCGGCCGAGGTGTGCAACGCGGTCACCGAGATCTGGCGGCCGACCCCGGACCGGCCGGTGATCATCAACCTGCCGGCGACGGTGGAGATGGCCACCCCGAACGTCTACGCGGACTCCATCGAGTGGATGCACCGCAACCTGGAGCGCCGGGACTCGGTGGTGCTGTCGCTGCACCCGCACAACGACCGGGGCACCGGGGTGGCCGCCGCGGAGCTTGGCTACCAGGCGGGCGCGGACCGGATCGAGGGCTGCCTGTTCGGCAACGGCGAGCGGACCGGCAACGTCGACCTGGTCACGCTGGGCATGAACCTGTTCAGCCAGGGCATCGACCCGCAGATCGACTTCGCCGACATCGACGAGATCCGCCGCACGGTCGAGTACTGCAACCAGCTGCCGGTGCCCGAGCGCCACCCGTGGGGCGGCGACCTGGTGTTCACCGCGTTCTCCGGCAGCCACCAGGACGCGATCAACAAGGGCTTCGACGCGCTGCGCGCCGAGGCCGAGCGCGCGGGCCACCCGGTGGACGACCACCCGTGGGAGGTCCCGTACCTGCCCATCGACCCGAAGGATGTCGGCCGCACCTACGAGGCCGTGATCCGGGTGAACTCGCAGTCGGGCAAGGGCGGCGTGGCCTACGTGATGAAGACCGAGCACCAGCTCGACCTGCCGCGCCGGCTGCAGATCGAGTTCTCCCAGGCGATCCAGCGCTACACCGACGACGAGGGCGGCGAGGTCTCCCCCACGCTGATGTGGGACACCTTCGCCGCCGAGTACCTGACCGCGACCACGCCGCTGGTGCTGCACGAGCACCGGATCACCGGCGCCGACCCGGGCACCGGGACCGGCCACGACGAGATCACCGCGGTCATCGAGGTCGAGGGCGACCGGCACGAGGTCACCGGCACCGGCAACGGCCCGATCGCGGCGTTCGTGGACGCGCTGGCCTCGGTCGGCTTCGACGTCCGGGTGCTCGACTACACCGAACACGCGCTCACCGCGGGCGACGACGCCCGCGCGGCGGCCTACGTCGAGTGCACCGTGGCCGACCGGGTCCTGTGGGGCGTCGGCGTGCACAGCTCCATCGTCACGGCCTCCCTGCGCGCCGTGGTCTCCGCCGTCAACCGCGCCAACCGCTGAACCCCAGCGGGGTCAGGGCCCGAGTGTTTCGGTGATGGAGGCGGGGCCGGCGAGGCTGTCCCCGTCGGGGGCGGTGTCCCAGTCGTCCTGGATCAGTTGGGCCTTGACCTCGTGCGGGCGGATGCGGCCGTCGCGGATGTCCTCGGCGTAGTGGCAGGCCACGCGGTGGCCGGGCAGGATCTCGCGCAGCGCCGGGCGCTCGGTGTCGCAGCGGGTCTCCTGGCGCCACGGGCAGCGGGTGTGGAACCGGCAGCCGGTCGGCGGGTTGGCCGGGGACGGCAGGTCGCCGGCGAGCAGGATGCGCTCGCGCATGTCCTCCACCGCCGGGTCCGGCACCGGGACCGCCGACATCAGCGCCTTGGTGTACGGGTGCAGCGGCGTGGCGTACAGCTGGTCGGAGGTGGCCTCCTCGACGATCCCGCCGAGGTACATCACGCCGACCCGGTCGGAGATGTGCCGCACCACCGCGAGGTCGTGCGCGATCACCAGGTAGGTCAGGCCGAACTCCTGCTGCAGGTCGGCCAGCAGGTTGATCACCTGCGCCTGCACGGACACGTCCAGCGCGGACACCGGCTCGTCGGCCACGATCAGGTCCGGCTGGACCGACAGCGCGCGGGCGATGCCGATGCGCTGGCGCTGCCCGCCGGAGAACTCGTGCGGATACTTGCGCAGCGACGTGCTCGGCAGGCCGACCACCGACAGCAGCTCCCGCAGCCGGGTCGCCGTGGCCGCCCGGTCCTTGTCCAGACCGTGCGCCCGCATGCCCTCGACCAGCAGCGACTCCACCGACTGGCGTGGGTCCAGCGAGGACATCGGGTCCTGGAACACCATCTGCATCCGGCGGCGCATCGTGCGCAACCGCTCGCCCTTGAGCGCCGACAGCTCGACCCCGTCGAACACCACCCGGCCGGCCGTCGGCTCGGTGAGTTTCAACATCGCCCGGCCCAGCGTCGACTTGCCACAGCCGGACTCGCCGACCAGGCCGTAGGTCTCGCCGCTGCGGATCGACAGATCGACCCCGTCGACGGCGTAGACGTAGCCGACGGTCTTGTCCAGCACCAGCCCGCGCTTGATCGGGAAGTGCACCTTCATGCCGTCGACCTCGACCAGCGTCGGCGACTCGGTTGCCACATCTGTCACGACAGGATCTCCTGCTTGGCACGGTCGGCCGGCTCGACCGGGTTGTGGCAGCGCAACAGCCGGTCACCCTCGACCACCCGGTCGACCTCCATCTCCGGGGTCACCTCGACGCACCGGTCAAGCGCGTGCGGGCACCGCGGCGCGAAGGCACAGCCCTCGGTCCACGGGATGTTGTCGGCCACCGAGCCCTTGATCGGCGACAGCCGCTCGCCCTTGGGCGCGTCCAGCCTGGGGATCGAGGCCAGCAGCCCGTGGGTGTACGGGTGGCGCGGCACGCGGAACAGGTCGTGCCGGCCGGCGCGTTCGACCACCCGGCCGGCGTAGAGCACGTTGACCTCGTCGCACAGACCGGCGACCACCCCGAGATCGTGGGTGATCATGATCAGCGCGGTGTCGGTCTCCCGCACCAGCTCCGAGAGCAGCGCGAGGATCTGCGCCTGGATGGTCACGTCGAGCGCGGTGGTCGGCTCGTCGGCGATCAGCAGCTTGGGCCGGCAGGCCAGTGCGATCGCGATCAGTGCCCGCTGGCGCATCCCGCCGGAGAGCTGGTGGGGATACTCCGACAGCCGCCGCTTCGGGTCGGGGATACCGACCTTGTCCAGCAGTTCCGCGGCCTCGGCCGTCGCCTGCTTGCGCGACATGCCCCGGTGCCGCTCGAGCACCTCGGACACCTGCAGGCCGATGGACACCACCGGGTTCAACGACGAGAGCGGGTCCTGGAACACCATGCCGAGCTCACGCCCGCGCCGGTCGCGCATCTGCTTGTCCGACAACGTCAACAGCTCGGTGTCGGCGAACTTCGCCGAGCCGCTGACCGTCACGCCCCGCTTGGCCAGCAGGCCCATGATCGCCAGCGAGGTCACCGACTTGCCGCAGCCGGACTCGCCGACCAGCCCGACCGTCTGGCCTGGCTCGACATCGAAGCTCACGCCGTCGACCGCGGTGGTCGACGGCTCTCCCCTGCGGTGGAAGACAACCGAGAGATCACGTACCTCGAGCAGCGCCATCGTCACGTCACCGCCGGCTCTTCGGGTCGAGTGCCTCACGCAGCGACTCGCCGACCAGCGTGAAGCCGAGCGCCACCACGATGATGCAGCCCGCCGGCCAGAAGGCCAGCTGCGGATGGCTGTCGATGACGTTCTGCGCCGCGCCGAGCATCTGCCCCCACTCCGGAATCCGGTCGTCCTGGTTGCCGAGCCCGAGGAACGACAACGCCGCCGCGTCGATGATCGCGATCGCGAGCACCAGGGTCGCCTGCACGATCACCGGGCCGAGCGAGTTGGGCAGCATGTGCCGGAACACGATCGACCGCTGCCGCACGCCAAGCGAACGCGCGGCGAGCACGTGGTCGCTGTGCCGTTGGGCCAGCATCGAGCCACGCAACAGTCTGGCGAACACGGGGATCTGCACCATCGCGACGGCCAGGATCACCGTGTACTGGCTCGGCTCGGAGAACATCGCGCCGATCGAGACCGCGAGCAGCAGGCCCGGGATCGACAGCATCACGTCGACCGCCCGCATCACCAGGGTGTCCACCCAGCCGCCGATCGCGCCGGCCAGCGTGCCCAGCGCCAGCCCACCGGCCAGGCCGATCAGCGTCGCGAGCACCCCGACGAGCAGCGTCTGCTGCGAGCCGATGAGCACCCTGGACAGCAGGTCCCGGCCGACCTGGTCGCCACCGAGCGGGTGACCGTCCTGGACCTCCGGGATCTGGTTGTTGGCCTTGACGACCTGGTCGCCGAGCATCCGCTCGCTCGGGTCGTGCTGGGCGAGCCATGGCGAGAGCAACGCCAGCGCGACGAACGCCACGATGATCCCCGCGCCGACCAGGAACACCGGGTTGCGCCGCAGCCTGCGCCACGCGGCGGCGGCCAGGCTGACCCCGGCGTCGTCGGCGGCCCGCGCGCTGAGCGCGTCGATCTTGTCGGTACGGGTGCTCATTTGCCGCTCCTGGTCCGGATGCGCGGATCGATCAGCGCGTAGGACAGGTCAACGAGCAGGTTGATCAGCACGAACACGCCGGCCGCGCACAGGATCAGCATCAGCAGCACCGGATAGTCCCGGCGTTCGAACCCGAGCGCGAGCGCCTGCCCGATCCCGGGGAACGCGAACACCTTCTCGGTCAGCACCGCGCCGGCGAGCAACGCACCGGTCTGTAGACCGATCGTGGTGACCACCGGCAACATCGCGTTGCGCAACACGTGCCGGCGGCGGATCACCGGCGTGGCGAGGCCCTTGGACTCGGCGGTGCGCACGTAGTCCTCGTCGACCACGTCGAGCACCGAGGCTCTGGTGATCCGGAAGACCACCGAGAACGGGATGCTGGCCAGCGCGACCGCGGGCAGGATCAGGTGGACGATCGCGTCCCATGCCGCGTCCCATTCCTGGGTGAGCAGCCCGTCCAGGACGAAGAACCCGGTCACCCGGGTGGCCTCGATCCCGCCCGCCTGCCGGCCGGCGGTCGGGAACCAGCCGAGGTCGACCGCGAAGACCTGCTTGAGCAGGAACGCCAGGAAGAACACCGGCACCGCGACGCCGATCAGCGAGCTGACCACGCTGAGGTTGTCCAGGATGCCACCACGCCGGCGGGCGGCGAGGTAGCCGAGCGGGACGCCGACCGCGATGGCGATGATGATCGCGAGGATCGAGAGCTCCAGCGTCGCCGGGAAGCGTTGCAGGAAGATCTCGGTCACCTGGTCTCCCGGCTGCACGCCGGTGGAGACACCGAAGTCACCGGAGAGCGCCCGCCCGACGAACTTCAGGTACTGCACGAAGATCGGGTCGTTGAGGCCTAGCTCCTCGGTGAGCTGCGCCCGGCTCGCGGCGGTGGCGCGCTCTCCCAGGAGGGCCGAGACCGGCCCTCCTGGGAGCGAGCGCAGCCACGCGAACAGCAGCAGCGACAGCACCAGTACGACTACCAGTAGTTGCAGCAGCCGCCGGATCGTGTAGCGAAGCACCTAGTTCGGTTTCCTGTGGTGGGAGCGTTGCTCGGTCAGTTCGCCGACGTCACTTGTTGACGCTGACCGTGTCGAACCGCTCATCGGTGAGCGGGCTCGCGACCAGACCCGTGACGTTCTCCGCGACGACCAGCGCCGGCGGGGAGTGCGAGATCGGGATGGCCGGCAGGTACTCCGACTTGAGCTTCTTGTTCAGCTCGACGTACAGCTCCTCGCGCTTCTCGGCGTCCGGCTCGGCGTCGGCGGCCTGCAGCTCCTGGGCGAGGGTCGCGCCCCACGGGGAGTTGCCGGTGCCGAACCGGTTCGCCGGGTCGGAGAAGAAGTTGCCGATGAAGTTGTCCGGCGTGTTGTAGTCACCGTTCCAGCCGAGCAGGAACAGGTCACCCTTGCCGCCGTCGACGTCCTCGAGGTAGCCGCCGTTCCACGGCTTGCTGACCGGGGTCAGCTTGATGCCGACCGCCTCCAGGTTGGTCTGGAGCAGGCCGAACATGTCCCTCGGGTTGGGCATGTACGGGCGGGTGACCTCGGTCGGCCAGTAGAAGTTGACCGCCAGGTTCTGCGCGCCGGCCGCGGCCAGCAGCTCCTTCGACTTCTCCGGGTCGTAGTCGTAGGACTCGACGTCGTCGGTCCAGCCGGACACGGTGTCGGGGTAGAAGTTCTCCGCGACCTCGGCGCCCTCCGGCAGCTGCTGCTTGACCAGGCCCTCACGGTCGATGGCGTGCGCGATGGCCTGCCGGACCCGCAGGTCACGCAGCTGCGGCACGTTCTTCTGGCCGATACCCAGGTAGAAGATGTTGAACGCGGGACGGATCAGCAGCTGGTGGCCGGCGTCCTTGAGGCCCTGCCAGTCGGCCGGGCCCGGCAGGTCGTAGCCGTCAACGTCGCCGGCCTCGAGGGCCTGCTTGCGCGCGGTCTCGTCCGGGATGGCGGTGAAGATGACCTTGTCCAGCTTGGCCGGCTCGCCCCAGTAGTCCTCGTTGCGGACCAGCTCGACGGTGCCGTTCGCCTCGTCGTACTTGGAGAACTTGAACGGGCCGGTGCCGGTCGGGTGCTCGGTGGCGTACTCCGGGTAGACGAAGCTGTCGCCCTGGGCGACCACGTTGTCCGCGTTGTACTTCTCCAGCGCCTCGGGGCTCTGCATGGCCCAGGACGGGAGGCCGAGGATGTCGGGCAGCTTGGAGGTGGACCGGGTGACCTTGATCTCGGCCGTGGTCGCGTCCGGCGCGGCGCAGGAGTCGTACAGCGACTCCTTCTTGCCGTCGGCGAAGCCGCCGAAGTTGTCCTGCCAGTAGCCGGTGACCGCGGGGCTCTGGCCGGCGCCGGTCTGGTTGTACCAGCGCTCGAAGTTGAAGCACACGGCCTCGGCGTTGAAGTCCGTGCCGTCGTGGAACTTCACTCCCTCACGGAGCTTGAAGGTCCAGGTCTTGCCGTCCTCGCTGGACTCCCAGCTCTCGGCCAGCCCGGGCTCGGCGTCGGCGGTGCCCGGCTTGAACTCCACCAGACCCTCGAAGATCTGCTGGGACGTGCGGAAGGTCGCACCGTCGGTGGCGAAGAAGGGATCGAACAGCTTCGGCGCACCCTCGGTGGCGAATCGCATCGTGCCGCCTGTTTGGCCGCCGCCCGACTCGCCGTCGTCTTCGCCCCGCTGGGATTCCGCGCATGCGGTCAGGACGAGCGCGGCCGATAGACCGAGCGCCGCCAGGCGAACCGTGCGGATGTGGACCATTTCGCACCTCAGAGAGTTGGTGTCTCACGTTTCGGTCGCCGACCTTATCCCGACCAGGTGTCGGCGCAACAAAGCAGCTTGGTCACAACTCGGTCACGCATGCCCGTTATCCGAACTCCTCGCGGCGTTCATCACCAGGTAATCAGCACGTCGCACAGTCTCGTCGACGGCGAACCAGCCCTGTTCGAACAACTGCCAGTCCAGGAGTGATCGTCGAGCCGACTCACCATCTCGGGCGACGGCCCGCGCCAGCCTGCGCGCCGGGTCGTCGCCCGCGCACCAGACCAACGCCGAGAGCTGGGCGGCGACCGACCGGCGGCCGGCGGAGACGCCTTCCAGGACGAGGATGTCGGGGACCTCGACGGTGACCGTCGCGCCCGGACGCGGGCGGCCGGCGGCCCACTCGATGCGCACGTAGCGTCCCGGCCTGCCCTCGGCGAGCGGGTCGAGCACGCCCGCGCGCAGCCTCGGCCACCAGGAGACCGGGTCGTCCCAGGTGGCGAAGTCGTCGGTGCTGATCAGCCGGGCGCCGAGCGCGGCCGCGAGCCGGGCGGCGTAGGTCGACTTGCCGGCGCCGGACGGGCCGTCGACCGCGACCAGCCGCACCCGCCCCAACCTGGGCGACCCGAGGGCGATCACACCGTCCGGCGGCCCGACAGCGCCCGGCCGAGGGTGAGCTCGTCGGCGAACTCGAGGTCGCCGCCCATCGGCAGGCCGGACGCCAGCCGGGTGATCGTCAGGCCGGGGAAGTCGCGCAGCATCCGCACCAGGTAGGTGGCGGTCGCCTCACCCTCGGTGTTCGGGTCGGTCGCGATGATCACCTCGGTGACCTCCTGGCCGGAGATCCGCCCCAGCAGCTCACGCACCCGCAGCTGGTCGGGCCCGATGCCCGACAGCGGGTCCAGCGCGCCGCCGAGCACGTGGTAGCGGCCCTTGAACTCCCTGGTCCGCTCGATGGCCTGGACGTCCTTCGGCTCCTCGACCACGCACACCGCGCTCACGTCGCGGCGGGCATCCCGGCAGATGCGGCAGGAGGTCTCCTCGGAGACGTTGCCGCAGATGTCGCAGAAGACCACGCCCTCCTTGACCTGCTGGAGCGCCTGTTGCAACCGGGCGATGTCCGCCGGGTCGGCGCCGAGCAGGTGGAAGGCGATGCGCTGGGCGCTCTTGGGGCCGACGCCTGGCAGTCGCCCCAGCTCGTCGATCAGGTCCTGGACCGGGCCTTCGTACATGTCCTCACATGCCCGGCAGGCCGAGCCCGCCCAGCCCACCGGCCAGCGGTCCCATCCGGTCCTGGGCGAGCTGCTGAGCGCTGTTCGACGCGTCGCGCACGGCGGCGACGATGAGGTCGGACAGGGTCTCGATGTCCTCGGGGTCGACCACCTTCGGGTCGATCGCCAGCGCCTTGAGCTCACCGGCGCCGCTGACGGTCGCGGTCACCAGACCGCCGCCCGCCGTGCCGGTGGCCTCCGCGTTGGCCAGGTCCTCCTGGGCCGACATCAGCTGTTCCTGCATCTGCTGGGCCTGGGCCAGGATCTGCTGCATGTCTGGTACGCCACCGGGTTGCACGCCGGCTCCTCTCGACAGGTCGATGTCGGGTTCCAGCGTAGCCGGGCGGTGGCCGGGGCCGTGGGCTGTGGCACTGGATGTGGCATCGTTGCCCGCCGTGTGGGGACGCGTACCGGTACTCGTGGCGACCGCCGCGTTCGCGGGCGCGGCCGGTCAACGGTCCTACGCCGAGACGATCGCCGCCGGGATCCTCGCCTACCTCGGCTGAGCGCTCAGCGCTCCAGCTGGCGGGCGCCGAGCCGGTCGGTCAGCAGCTTGACCATGTCGTCCTCTGGGCTGCTCGGCGGCGGCTCCTGGGCGGTGGGCGCGTCGGCCTCGAAGTAGTCCTCGTCGTCCGGCGGCTCCGGGGGGAGCGGCTCGTCGGTGGGGGTGGGTGCCGGTGGTTCCGGGGCGGGCGCGGGTGGCTTGGCCGGCGCGGCCGCGGCCTGGGTCGGGCGGTGGAAGGTCGGCGCGGCCTTGGGCTTGCCGGCGGCCGGGGCGGCGGTGGCCGCGCCTGGCTCGGCGTGCACGCACCGCACCTGCCACTGGCCGCCGAACACACCGACCAGGGCCTTGGCGATGGCGTCGACGTTGCGCGGCTCGCCGAGGCGGCGGGCGAGCGGGGCGGCGATGTGGCCGATGGTGACCACGTTGCCGTCGACGGACTGGACGCTCGCGTTGGTCAGCATCGCCTCGGTGCTGCGGCTGACCTTGCGGACCTCCGCGAGCAGCTCCGACCACAGCCGCCGGATGCCGGGCGCGTCGACGGTGCCCTCCGTCGTCGCCTCGGTCGCCTGCGCCGGCTCGGCGACCGGCTCCGGCGGGGTGTTCACCGGCGCGGCCGGCGGCGGCTCAGCTGGTTGCGGTGCAGCGGGTTGTGGCGCGGCTGGTGGTGGCGCGGGAGCCGGTGCGGCGGGGCGCACGGCGGCCGGCGCGGCCGGTTGCGGTGCGGGCTCGGCCGGGCCGCCGACCGTGACCCGGCGTTCGATCCGCTCGAGGCGTTGCAGCACGGCCGAGTCGGCGGCCGCGTCCGTCGGCACCGCGCCCGGCAGGAGCATCCGCGCGCACAGCAGCTCCAGCAGCAGCCGGGGCGCGGTGGCCCCGCGCATGTCCACCAGCCCGGTGTGCACGATCTCCGCGTACCTGGTCAGGGTCGCCGGGCCGAGCTGCTCGGCCTGGGTGGTCATCTTCGCCAGCTCGTCGCCAGGCGTGGTGACCAGCCCACGGGCGCCCGCGTCCGGCACCGCCCGCAACAGCACCAGGTCCCGCAGCCGATCGAGCAGGTCGGAGGCGAACCGCCGCGGATCGTGGCCGGCCTCCACCAGCTTGTCGACCGTGCCGTAGACCGTCGCCGCGTCCCCGGCGGCCAGGCCGTCGACCAGCTCGTCGATCAGCGCGATGTCGGTGACCCCGAGCAGCGCGACCGCCCGCTCATAGGTGACGCCGTCGACACCCGTGCCGGCGAGTAGCTGGTCAAGCACCGACTGCGTGTCCCGCGCCGACCCGCCGCCCGCACGGATGACCAGCGGATACACCGCCGGGGCGACCGTGGCGCCCTCGGCGGCGACGTTGCGTTCGAGCAGGCTGCGCATCGCACCGGGCGGGATCAGCCGGAACGGGTAGTGGTGGGTGCGCGAGCGGATCGTCGGCAGCACCTTGTCCGGCTCGGTGGTGGCGAAGACGAAGATGAGGTGCTCCGGCGGCTCCTCGACGATCTTGAGCAGGGCGTTGAAGCCCTGCGTGGTGACCATGTGCGCCTCGTCGATGATGAAGACGCGGTAGCGCGAGGACGCCGGTGCGTAGAAGGCCCGGTCGCGCAGCTCGCGGGCGTCGTCGACCCCGCCGTGGCTGGCCGCGTCGAGCTCGACCACGTCCACGTTACCCGGGCCCTCGGGAGCCAGCGAGATACAGGAGTCGCAGGTGCCGCACGGGTCGGCGGTCGGGCCCTGCTCACAGTTGAGGGAGCGGGCCATGATGCGCGCGCTGGAGGTCTTGCCGCAGCCGCGCGGGCCGGAGAACAGGTACGCGTGGTTGATCCGCTTGGCGGTCAGCGCGACCCGCAGCGGCTCGGTGACGTGTTCCTGCCCAACGACCTCAGCGAAGGTAGCCGGACGGTATTTGCGGTAGAGGGCGAGCGCCACGCCTGGACCATACAGTCCGACCCACCCGTGGGCGCCGCTGGACGGCGACGGCTACACTTGACCACGGACCCCATGCGGCGTTCATCTCGTGAACCTCCCCAGGGCCGGAAGGCAGCAAGGATAAGCGGGCTCTGACGGGTGCGTGGGGTCCTCCGACCTCGGCCGACCCCTGCTCGGTGGCTTCGCCCACCTTCGCGGGGGTCGGTCTTCGGCGTTTTATTGGGGGGCCGAGCCCCCATACCCCCCACGGTGCGTGTTGCTTGCGTTGCGGTCGGTGCAGGTGGGGAGGGACCAAACCTACTTACTTGCGTCACTTACTTGTGGTGAGGTCTGTGCTACTTGTGGTTAGGGCTGTGCGGGGTGGGGTGGGCCTGGGTGGGCCGGTTGGGGGGTTTTGGGGGCACTATCGGGTGGTTGGGGTGGTTGGGGCTTTGGTGGGTGGGTGGGGGTCTGTTTATGTCTCCGGGAGGTGCGGTTTGACTGGAAGGGTTCCCGGTACTGATGCAGCCGTTCGAGCTTCCCGAGTTTTATATGCCTTATCCGGCTCGGTTGAACGTCAACCTGGAGCGGGCGCGGGGGCATAGTAAGGCTTGGGCTTTTGAGATGGATATGATTGATGTGCCGCAGGGGGGTGTGAAGGTTTGGGATGAGGGTGATTTTGACTCTCATGACTATGCCTTGTTGTGTGCTTATACGCATCCTGATGCGTCTGGTGAGGATCTTGATCTGGTTACGGACTGGTATGTTTGGGTTTTTTATTTTGACGATCATTTTCTGGAGTTGTTCAAGCGTACTGGGGATTTTTCGGCGGCTCGGGACTATCTTGATCGGCTTTCCTCTTTCATGCCGCTTGAGGGGGAGATTGTCGAGGAGGCCGTAAATCCCGTTGAGCGTGGGTTGGCTGATTTGTGGCGGCGGACTGTGCCGGTGCACTCGTATGACTGGCGGGTTCGGTTTGTGGAGAGTACCAGGAATTTGCTTGATGAGTCGTTGTGGGAGTTGGCGAATATCAATGAGGGGCGGGTTGCCAACCCTATCGAGTATATTGAGATGCGGCGCAAGGTTGGGGGGGCGCCGTGGTCGGCTAATTTGATTGAGCATGTGGCTGGGGCCGAGATGCCGGCGGAGATTGCTGCGGCGCGGGCGATGACGGTGTTGCGGGATACGTTTGCTGATGGGGTGCATCTGCGGAATGATCTGTTCTCCTATCAGCGGGAGGTGCAGGAGGAGGGGGAGCTTTCTAATAGTGTTTTGGTGTTTGAGCGGTTTTTGGGGTTGGGTACGCAGGAGGCGGCGGAGAAGGTTAATGATTTGTTGACCTCTCGGTTGCATCAGTTTGAGCATACGGCGGTCGTTGAGGTGCCGTCGTTGTTTGAGCAGCATGGTGTTGAGGTGGGGGCCCGGTTTGGGGTGGGGGCTTATGTCAAGGGGTTGCAGGACTGGCAGGCGGGTGGGCATGAGTGGCATCTGCGGTCCAGTAGGTATATGAATCAGCAGGCTGTTCTGGGTGGGGTGCTTGGGGGGCCCACTGGGCTTGGTACGTCGGCGGCCAGGATTGTGGCGTCGGTGTTGACCACGTTGCCGCAGCGGGTTCGGGCGTTTCAGCACGTTCCTTTTGAGCGGGTTGGGCCGATTGCGTTGCCGGAGATTTATCAGCCGTTTTCGTTGACTCTCAGTGAGCATTTGGATGCTTCGCGGGAGGAGGTTGTTCGGTGGGCTCATTCTTGGGGGATTCTGGAGGAGGGCATCTGGACAGAGCGGGATCTGCGCGATATTGATCTTCCGCTCTGTGCGGCTGGTATTCATCCGGCGGCCAGTGCTGGGGAGTTGGACATCTCGTCCGGGTGGTTGGCGTGGGGGACCTATGGTGACGACTTCTATCCTCGGGTGTTTGGGCGGAGTGGTGATCCGCTTGCGGCTCAGGTGGGGACTGAGCGGCTCAAGCAGTTGATGCCGATCGAGGGGGTGGCGCCGATCGTGCCGGTGAACGGTATGGAACGGGGGCTGGCGGACATGTGGGGGCGCACCACACCGACGATGGCGGTGTTCGAGCGGCAGCAGTTGCGGGACGCGCTGGAGACGATGTTGGACGCCTGGTTGTGGGAGTTGGACAACACGCGGTTGAACCGCATTCCTGATCCGGTGGACTACATCGAGATGCGGCGCGACACGTTCGGCTCGGACCTGACCAAGTGTCTTGCCCAGCTCTCGCATGGCGGTGACGTGCCGGTGGCGGTGTACGCGAGCGGGCCGGTGATCTCCCTGCAGAACGCGGCGATGGACTACGCCGTGCTGCTCAACGACCTGTTCTCCTACCGCAAGGAGATCGAGTTCGAGGGGGAGCTGCACAACGCGGTGCTCGTCGTGCGCAGCTTCCTGGATGTGGGCCAGGACGTGGCGATCGCGCTGGTCAACGACCTGATGACCGGGCGGGCCAAGCAGTTCGAACACCTCACCGCGCAGCTGCCGACGCTGGCCGACGAACTCGGGCTCGACGACGACGGAAAGGCCGCGCTGGCGGCGTACGTGCAGAACCTGCGGGACTGGATGGCCGGCATCCACAACTGGCACCGGGGCTGCCACCGCTACGCCGACGCCGACCTGCGCCACGACCTGGTTCGGGTGGGCGTGCCGACCGGAATCGGCACGTCGGCGGCGCGGCTGGCGAGCCTGCTGTCGGTCGGGACCTAGTCCAGGCCGAGGCTTTCCCGTGCCGCGGTGAGGAACTCGGTCTTGACCGGGGTCAGCCGGTCGCCGAGCGGGGTGTCGCGGTCCTGCCAGACCGCCTCGTTGAGCGCGTGTTCGTAGCGGATCGCGGGCGCGATCAACTCCTTGGGGCACAACAACTCGACGCTCTGCTCGGCGATCCGCAGGCCGTCCATCGCCGGCCGCGCGGTCTGGTACCAGTCGTCACCGAGGACCCAGGCCGCCGGCCGGGCGTGCGCGACGCCCTCCGTCGCGTGGGCGAACCGGATGAACTCGGTGAGCACCCGGATCTGCTCGGCGCGCCGAGCCTCGGCGAGATCCTCGGCCCGGATGCGCTCGGCGGAGCGGTGCACCATCCGCTGGGTGAGGAAGGTGAGGCCGCCGCCCACCAACACACCGGCCATCGACGCCACCGCGGTCCACGCCTCGCTCGCCATGCCCGCCATTCTCGGATGCGGTCGCGCGGCGCCGGACCTAGGGTGGCGCGATGCTGCCTTGGTCAACCGAACTCGCGGGCCGGATCGAAGAGAACGTCGTCGTCAGCGTGCTGCTGCGCGACAACCCACTCGGCGACCCGCACCGGCGACCGGTGCACGTGTACCTGCCGCCCGGCTACGACGAGTCCGACCGGCGCTACCCCGTGGTCTACACCATCCAGGGCTACACCGGGCACGTCGCCATGTGGTTCAACCGCGAGGCGTTCCGCCAGCCCTACCCCGAACTCGCCGACGGGCTGTTCGCCAGAGGCGAGGCACCACCGGCGATCGTGGTGTACGTCGACGCGTGGTCCACCTTCGGCGGCAGCCAGTTCCTCGACTCGCCGGCCACCGGCCGCTACCACTCGTACCTGTGCGACGAGGTCGTGCCGTGGGTCGACGGGCGCTACCGGACCATCGCCGACCGCGAACACCGCGCCATCGCGGGCAAGTCCAGCGGCGGCTACGGCGCGATGATCACCCCGCTGCTGCGCCCCGACCTGTTCGGCGCGCTGGCCACCCACGCCGGCGACGCCCTGTTCGAGGTCTGCTACCAGCCGTTCTTCCCGAGCGTGGCACGGCTGCTGCGCGACGAGTACGACGGTTCCTACGACGAGTTCCGTGCCGGGCTGCGGGATCGCGTGTTCGGCACCCGCGACTCCGACCTGGACCTGATCGAGATGTACGGGTACGCGGCCGCCTACTCCGGCAACGAGGACGGCTCGGTCAGCGTGCCGTTCGACGACACCGGCGCGGTGCTCCCCGACGTCTGGGCACGATGGCTGGCGTGGGACCCGGTGCTGATGGCCCGGCGCGCCGAGTACCGGGACGCGGTCCGGTCGCTGGACTCGGTGTGGATCGACGCCGGCACCCGCGACGAGTTCTACCTCGACCTCGGCGCGCAGGCGTTCCGGCAAGCCATCGCCGACACCGGCCTTGCCGACGCGAACGTCCACTTCGAACTGTTCAACGCCAGGCACGGCGGCATCGGCTACCGCTATCCCCTCGCCCTGGCCTGGCTCTGCACCCGCTTCCCCTGAGCGCTCAGCTGGTCGTGCGTTTCGCCCGGCTCATTCTTGCCGGCCACCAGATCTTGGGTCCGATGTCCACGGTCAGTGCCGGTACCAGCAACGACCGCACGATGATGGTGTCCAGCAGCACCCCGAACGCGACGATGAACGCGATCTGCGCGAGGAACAGCACCGGGATCACCGACAGCGCGGCGAACGTCGCCGCCAGGACGACGCCGGCCGAGGTGATCACGCCGCCGGTCACCGCGAGTCCGTGCAGCGTGCCGGTTCTGGTGCCGGCCACCAGCGACTCCTCGCGGACTCTGGTCATCAGGAAGATGTTGTAGTCGATCCCGAGCGCCACCAGGAAGATGAACCCGAACAACGGGATCGTCGGGTCCGCGCCGGGGAAGCCGAGGAGGTGGTTGAACACCAACGCCGACACCCCCATCGTCGCGGCGAAGGACAGCACCACGGTCGCGATCAGCAGTAGCGGCGCCAGCAGCGCCCGCAGCAACACCGCCAGCACCAGGAAGATCACCACCAGCACGATCGGGATGATCAGCGCGCGATCGTGCGCCGCCGCCCGCTGGGTGTCCAGCTGGATCGCGCTCGCCCCGCCGACCTTCGCCTCGGCGCCGTCCACCGCGCGCACCGAGTCGCGCATGCGCTCCACAGTGGACAGCGCGCTCTCGGAGTCCGGCGGATCGTCGAGCACCGCCTGGATCAGCACGTAGCCATCGCGCTGGTCCGTGATCGCCGCGTCCGCGACCCCCGGCACCCTGGTCGCGGCCAGCACGTCCGGCGCCGCCTGGTCGCGGGCGATGACCGTCACCGGCGTGCCGGAACCGCCGGGGAAATGCCGGGACAGCACCTCCTGGCCGGTCGAGGAGTCCACTTCGGACAGGAACAGGTCCGACTGCGCGGTGCCGCTCGCCCTGAGCTGCGGCAGGAACGCGACCCCGACCAGCAGCACGAGCGTGGTGACGATCCAGATCAGCCTCGGCCGCCTGCCGACCAACCTGGCGATCCGCCCCCACAGGCCATCGTGTTCTGGCTTCGCCGACCCGTGTTCCGGGCGGAACGGCCAGAACGCCGCGCGCCCGAGCAGCGCGAGCGCGGCCGGCAGGAACGTCACCGACGCCAGCAGCGCCGCGCCGATGCCGATCGCGGCCACCGGCCCGAGGCCCCGGTTGGAGTTGAGCTCGGAGAACAGCAGGCACAGCACGCCGAGGATGACCGTCCCGGCGGACGCGGCGATCGGCTCGATCGTGCCGCGCCAGGCCGCGCGAATCGCGGCGACCCGGTCCTCGGTCTCGCGCAACTGCTCGCGGAACCGGGACACCAGCAGCAACGCGTAGTCCGTGGCCGCGCCGAACACCAGGATGAACAGGATGCCCTGGCTCTGCCCGTTGAGCGTCAGCGTGCCGGAGTCGGCCAGGAAGTAGACCACCATGCTGGCCGCGCCGAGCGCCAGCACCGCCGAGACCAGCACGATGATCGGCAGCACCGGGCTTCGGTAGATCACCACCAGGATCAGGGCCACCACCGCACCGGCGACCAGCAGCAACAGCCCGTCGATCCCGCCGAACGCCGCCACCAGGTCGGCGATCTGCGCGGCCGGGCCGGCGACCAGCACGGTCAACCCGGCCGGCCGGCCGTCGTCGAGCGCGGTCCGTACCTCCTCGACCACCTCGCCCGGGTTGCCGGCGCCGCTGATCGCCACCACGAGTTGCGCGGCCGCACCGTCGTCGGCCTCGCTCGGCACCGGTGGGGCGACGACCCCGTCGATGCCGGCGAGCGTCCGCGCCCGCGCGGCGAGGTACTGGGCGTCCGCCCGCTCGAGCCCACCGCGCCGCTCGACCACGACGATCGCCGGGATCACCTCGTCGTCGCTGAACCGCTGTTCGAGCCGCGTGACCTCGGTGGCCTCGGCGGACTCCGGCAGGAACGCCGCGTTGTCGTTCTCGACGACCTCGGACAGCTTGCCGGTGTAGGACCCACCGAGTCCACCGAACCCCAGCCACACCACTACCAGAAGAATCGGCAACCACCGGCGCATAGGCCTGATCATGCCCGGACGGAATCAGTACCGCACGACGGCGACCAGCAGGCGATAGCATGGCCAGGACGTCCCCGCCAGGTCGGTCCACTGTAGACAGGAGGCCGATTTGGGCACGCCCGTCAAGACTCCGTTCGCCGCCGGTGCGGTAGCCGTGGTCGCCGCGGTTCAGGTCGTGGTGCTCGCCATGTTCTCCGGCCGCTACGGATTCCACCGCGACGAGCTGTACTTCATGGCCGCCGGCAAACGCCCGGACTGGGGATATGTCGACCAGCCGCCGATCACCCCGGTGCTGGCCAGACTGTCGACGGCGGTCTTCGGCGACAGTCCGACCGGGCTGCGGGTGGCGAGCATGCTGATCGGCGCGGCCACTGTGTTCGTGCTCGCGCTGGTGGCCCGCGAGCTCGGCGGCGGGCGGGGCGCGCAGGTGATCGCGGCGGTGGTGGCGGCCGGCTCGTCGCTGACGCTGGTGATCGCCCACATGCTGGCGACGAACACCCTGGACACGTTGCTGTGGACGCTGATCGGCCTGTTCGCGTTGCGGCTGTTCCGCACCGGCGATCCCCGCTGGTGGCTGGCGATCGGCGCGGTCGCCGGGATCGGGCTGGCCAACAAGTGGCTGGTCATGTTGCTGCTGTTCGCGCTGGGGGTGGCGGTCCTGGCCGTCGGGCCGAGGGCGGTGCTGCGCACCTGGTGGCTGGCGGCCGGGGTCGCGCTGGCGGTCGCGATCGCCGCGCCGACGCTGGTGTGGCAGGCCGGCAACGACTTCCCGCTGCTCACCGTCGCCACCGGCATCTCGGCCGACGACGGCGCGGAGAACCGGATCATGTTCGTGCCGTTGCAGTTGGTGTACCTGTCGCCGGTGCTGGTGCCGGTGTGGCTGGCGGGCATCGTGCGGCTGTGGCGGGCGCCCGAGCTGCGGTGGGCACGGTCGCTCGCGGTGGCCTACCCGCTGTTGTGCGTGGTGTTGCTGGTGATCGGCGGCAAGCCCTACTACCCGATCCCGTTGCTGCTGCTGCTCGCCGCGGCGGGGGCCGAGCCGACGCTGCGGTGGTTGCGGGGACATCGGGTGCTCGGCTACGGGTTGGCGACGGTCGGGTTGGTGATCAACCTGGTGGTGAGCCTGCCGGTGGTGCCACCGAGCGCGCTCGGGCCGGTGCTGGCGATGAACGCCGAGCAGGGTGAGCAGGTGGGCTGGCCGGAGTTCACCGAGACCGTCGCCGGGGCGTGGCGGCAGCTCCCGGAGCCGGACCGGGCACGTGCGGTGATCTTCGCGAGCAACTACGGCCAGGCGGGGGCCATCGAGCGGTACGGCCAGGAACTCGGTCTGCCGCAACCGTTCTCCGGTCACATGTCCTATTGGGACTGGGGGCCGCCGGCCGACCGGATGACCGGCCCGGTCCTGCTGGTCGGCGACTTCGCGGACGGCGCGCGGCTGCCCTTCACCGGCTGCGAACCGGTCGTCGAGCACGACAACGGTGTGCACCTGGACAACGACGAGCAGGGCACGGACGTCGTTCGCTGCGCGTCGACGGTGGCGCCGTGGTCGGAGATCTGGCCGGGCCTGCGCCGGTTCTACTGATCGGTGTGGCGACGGCCCCCGGCCGTCGCCACACCTTTGTGCGGTCAGCTCATGTTGATGTTCGAGTTACCGCTGCTCTGATATCCCTCGGTGGCCAGGATCATGTAGTAGTTGAAGGAACCCAGGCCCATTCCGGCGCGGCTCCAGGCATCGAAGTGCGTCCCGCTGTTGATGCTGCCGCCCGTACGCCGCGACTGCCGCACGCTCCAGAACTGCGGGAACGTCTTGGTGCCCTCGACCGACGGGGCGTTGTACCTCATGGTCCGGTAGATGTCGTAGGTTCCGCCGTCCGCGGAAACGGTTCCCCGGTGTTCGCCGGTTGGGCGGTAGTTGCCGAAGTTGTCGACGACGTAGTACTCGACCAGGGGGTTGGACGTCCACCCGTACAGGCACAGATAGCCGTTGCCGGACGGGTTGAAGCTGCCGGAGTAGTTGACGGTCCGGCGACTACCGTTGCTCCATCCCTTACCGACGACGAAGTTCCCGGTGTTGCCCCATTGGGTGCTGTAGCTGCCGCCGTTTCCCAGGGTCATGGAGATGGTGCCCTGGCTGTCGGTCCAGAACGAGTAGAAATAGCCGTTGTGGGTGCCGGTCTGGTTGGTGGTGATCGTCTGCGCCTGGGCGATTCCGGGGAGCATCACGGTGGCGCCTATCGCCAATGCGCCGGCACCGCCGACAAAAGCCCGGCGGCTGATCGCGGGGCGACCGGAATCATCGTTTATGGGCATGCTTCCTCCTCTTCGTTGAGGGCTGGCACGGCAGCCGGACAGCGCGCCACGGCGCTGACTCGACGGACCCCGATGCACGGCGGGGACCTGGTATTCGACAGTGGCTGGAACCGCTGTCGTAGCTGAGAGTATCGGCGCGACTCCGACAAGTTGTCAATAATTTTCGGACCCTTTGCGGAACATCCTCGGCACCGACGAGGTGTCCGATCGGGCGTAAGGCCCAGTCACCAGCCCCATCCAGCCGATCTCGCTCGGCTCGCACCATCCGGATACCGGGCGGAAGCCAGCCAGTACGGACCCGAATTTTCGGAAACTTCCGGAGTCGTCGACGCCCGCCGGGGAGGCGTTCGGGAATCAGCGGCGCCGGCCAACCGTTGTCTTCGTCGACCATCGAAGACAACGGAGGATGACGTATGGAGATCGGCAAGATCGGTGTGTGGGACCACTCGTCGTGGCCACCGTTCCAGGACGGGGAAGCGCTGGCCGAGTTGACGGACCTCGGGTACGGCACCGTCTGGTTCGGCGGCTCCCCGCCCGCCGACCTCACCACGGTCGAGCCGACACTCGCCAACTCGACGGACCTGATCGCCGCGACCGGCATCGTGAACGTCTGGGACGCGCCCCCCGAAGCCGCCGCCGCGGGCTACGCACGGTTGTCGGCCGCCTACCCCGGCCGGGTGATCCTCGGTATCGGCGCGGGCCACCGCGCCTTTGTTGGCGACAAGTACACGAAGCCGTACGACAAGCTGGTCAGCTACCTCGACGGCCTGGACGCCGGCGGTGTCCCGGTCGACAATCGCGTGCTCGCCGCGCTCGGCCCCCGCATGCTGGAACTGGCGGCCGAGCGCACGGCAGGCTCGCATCCGTACCTGACCACACCGGAGCACACGGCCCAGGCACGCGAGATCCTCGGCGCCGGCAAGCTCCTCGTGCCAGAGCAGAAGGTGGTGCTGGGTACCGACGCCGAGGTGGCGCGCCGGATCGGCCGCGAGAAGCTCGCGCTCTACCTGGCGCTGCCGAACTACACGAACAACTGGCTGCGACACGGGTTCACCGAGGCCGACCTGGCCGATGGCGGCAGTGATCGCCTGGTGGACGCGATGGTCGTCTGGGGTGACGAGGACGCCGTGCGCGCCGGGGTGCTGGCACATCTTGAGGCGGGCGCCGACCAGGTGGCCGTGCAGGTGCTCAACCAGGACAAACTGGCGACCTTGCGTGTGCTGGGGCCCGTGCTGAACTGATCTCAGCACGGCTTGCCGCCCGGGTGAGCGCGGCGCGCTCACCCGGGCGGCAAGCACCCCGGCGGACTGGGTCACCAGGACACGGGCAGCGCGCCAACGCCGTAGATCCCATGGCCGGCGCGCAGCGGCACCTGTTCGGCCGGCACGGCCAGGTGCAGGGTCGGGAACCGGCGCAGCAGCGCGCGGTACCCGATCCGCAGCTCGATCCTGGCCAACTGCTGGCCGATGCACTGGTGCACGCCGTGCCCGAACGCCAGGTGTCCGGTCGCCGGGCGGGTGAGGTCGAGCTGATCGCCGCCGGGGAACTTGTTCGGGTCGCGGTTGACCGCCGGCAGGTAGACCAGCACGCTCTCGCCCTTGCTGATGAGCTGCCCCGCCACCTCGACGTCGTCGAGGGCGGCCCGGTTCACCTCGTACTGCACGATGGTGAGGTGGCGCAGCATCTCCTCGACCGCACCGTCCACGATGGACTCGTCCGCGCGCAGGACGGCGAGCTGGTCGGGATGGCGCAGCAGTGCGAACGTGCCAAGTGACAGCATGTTCGCGGTCGTCTCGTGCCCGGCGAACAGCAGCATCGTGGCGATCCCGGCCAGCTCCTCGACGCTGAGGTCGGACGAGACGAGCCCGCTGATCAGGTCGTCGGCCGGCTGGGCCTGCTTCTGGCGCACCAGGGCGTGCAGCGACAGCCACATCGCCTCACCCGCGGCCTGCCGCTCCTCCTCGGGCCGGGCCGGATCGACCATCTCGAACGACTGCCGCTCGAAGACCTCGTGGTCGGTGTAGGGCACGCCGAGCAGCTCGCAGATCATCCGCGACGCCACCGGCATGGCGAAGTCGCGGACCAGGTCGGCCGGAGGGCCGATGTCCGCCATCGTCGACAGCGTCTCCGTCACGACCTCGGTGACCCTCGGTTCCAGCGCACGCATGCGGCGGAGGGTGAACTGGCCGGTCAGCAGCTTGCGGTACCGGGTGTGGTCCGGCGGGTCCAGGAACAGGAACATGCCGGGGGACTCGGTGTCCTGCGCCAGGCCGCGCAGCGGCGATCGGGCCAGGTCGAGCCGGCTGGAGAAGCGCGGGTCACTGAGCACCTGTCGGGCTTCGGCGTAGCCGGTGACCAGCCAGCCGAGCGAGTCGTCCGGGTAGCGCAGCCGACTGATCGGCGGGCGTCCGGACAGCTCGGCCGGCGGGTCGAACGGGCAGGTCCTCGTGGTGGGCACAGTCATGGTCATGTCAGCTCCCGGTTAGCATTGCGTATGACATAAACAATGCCACAGGGGGTCTGCGCGTGTCAGCCCGCCTCCGTCCGCGCCGGGCTCACCCGCGGACGGTTTCCGCGGTCGCCGGTTCGGGGTCGGCCACGGGGTCGAGGTGGTGGCGGAGTTTCTCGCCCTCGACGTCCACGTCGGGCAGGATCCGGTTGAGCCAGCGGGGTAGCCACCAGGCCGTCTTCCCGAACAACGCCATCACCGCGGGCACGAGCGTCATGCGCACCACGAAGGCGTCGACGAGCACGGCGAACGCGAGTCCGAAGCCCATCTCGCTCGCCATGGTGTTCGACGAGAACACGAAGCCGGCGAACACACTGATCATGATGAGTGCGGCGGCGGTCACCACCCGGGCGCCGTACCCGAAGCCAGTAATGATCGCGTCGGTCGGTTCGGCGCCGTGGACGTGTTCCTCGCGCATCCGGGTGACGAGGAAGACCTGGTAGTCCATCGCGAGGCCGAACACGATGCCGATCGTGATGATCGGCAGCATGCTGATGATCGGGCCGGTCGCGGGGGCGATGCCGAACCAACCCCACTGGAAGACCGCGACCATGGCGCCGAAGGTCGCGCCCACGGTGAGCAGGAAGCCGAGCGTGGCCTTGATCGGCACGATGATCGAGCGGAACACCAGCATCAGCAACAGGAACGCCAACCCCACGACGAGCGCGAGATAGGGCACCAGCGCGTCGCTCAACTGGTCGGACAGGTCGATGTTGATGGCGGTCTGCCCGGTCACCAACACGGTGTCGTCCATCTGCTCGCGGATCTGGGACACGAGTGCGGCGGTCTCCGGGGTGTTCGGGCCACTGGCGGGGATGACCGTGAGCAGCGCGGTGTCCCCGGCCGGGTTGACTCGCGGCGGGGTGACCGCGGCGACGTCGTCCATGCCACCGACGGTTTTCGCCACGGCGTCGGCATTCCCCGCGCCGGTGATATCGACGGCCAGCAACAGGGGCCCGTTGAAGCCGGGGCCGAAGCCCTCGGTGAGCAGGTCGTAGGCCTTGCGCTGGGTGGTGTCCTCGGCGGCCTGCGCCCCGCTGGGCAGGCCGAGTTCCAGGTCCAGCGCGGGAAGCGCGAGCACGGCGAGCCCGACGACACCGGCGACCAGCACCGGGATCCTGCGCCGGACCACGAGCCGACCCCAGCGCTCCCCCGCGGCCGGCTTCTCCGCGCGGGTACGGGACCGCCGGCCGAGAATCCGCCTGCCCGCGAAGCCGAGCATGGCAGGCAGCAGCGTGAGCGCGATGAGCACAGTGATCACGACCGTGGCCGCCGCGGCCAGACCCATCTCGGTGAGGAACGGGATCCCCACCACCGACAACCCGGCGAGCACGATCACCACGGTGAGACCGGCGAACACGACGGCCGAACCCGCGGTGCCCACCGCGCGACCCGCCGCCTCCTCGGGATCGCGGCCGAGGGCCAACTCGTGGCGGTAGCGGGACAGGATGAACAGCGCGTAGTCGATCGCGACGGCCAGACCGAGCATCGTCGCGAGGATCGACGTGTTGGAGCTGAGGTCGACGAACCCGGTCATCGCGGTGATCCCCGCGACGCCGATCCCGACCCCGATGAGCGCGTTGAGCAGCGGCAGTCCGGCCGCGACAAGCGAACCGAACGTGATCAACAGGACGACCGCGGCCACGGCCACGCCGATGATCTCGCTGGTGCCCCCGCCGCGGGACGCCTTGAGCGCGTCGCCGCCGACCTCGACCGTGAGACCGGCCTGCCGCGCCGAATCGACGGCGTCGGTCAGCGCGTCCTTCGCCGCGTCGGTCAGGTCCACCTGCTTGTCCTGGTAGCTGACCTGCGCGTATCCGATCGTGCCGGCGCGGTTGATCGCCCTGCCGGCATACGGGTCGGTGACCGACGCGACCTGCGGCGCACCCTCCAGGTCCGCGAGCGTGCGGGTCACCGTCTCCTGGTTGGCCGCGTCGGTCAGGGTTTCGCCGTCGGGCGCGCCGAACACCAACTGCGCGCTCGCTCCACCGGCCGCGGACTGCGGGAACCGCTGCTTTATCAGCTCGAGGGCCTGCTGGGATTCGGTGCCCGGCACCGAGAATCCGTCCTCGGTCGGTCCGGACAGCGTCACAGCGGCGATGCCCATGCCGACCAGTACCGCGAGCCAGATCGCGAGGACGAGCTTGCGGGCGCGGAAGGCGAACCTGCCGAGCCGATAGAGGGTGGTAGCCATGCCGACGACGATTCCCGCAAGCACGCTCCCGGTCGTCACACCAACGCTGACTTTCCGACGTACCGCGCCCGCGGTATTCCTGAGACCGGCTACCGCGGCTGAGTGCGCTCGACCCGCGCGAGCCCGGTCTGGTAAGCGATCACCACGAGCTGGGCCCGGTCACGCGCGCCGAGCTTGGCCATGGCGCGGTTGACATGGGTCTTCGCCGTCATCGGCGAGACGTACAACCGGGCCGCGATGTCGTCATTGGACAGTCCACGTGCGACAAGACCGAGCACCTCCCGCTCGCGGGCCGTCAACGCGCTCAACTGCTCCGGCGCCGGCAGCAGCGAGTGATCCGGCTGCGTCAGGAACCGGCCGATCAGGCCCTTGACCGCCTTCGGGGACAGCAGGGCATCACCGCGCGCGACCACCCGGATGGCCTCGATCAGCTCGTGTGCGTCCACGCCCTTGCCGAGAAACCCGCTCGCCCCGGCGCGCAGGGCCGCGAAGACGTACTCGTCGACCTCGAACGTCGTCAGCACCAGCACCCGCACCCCGGACAGCTCCTGGTCGGCCGCGATCTGTCTGGTCGCGGCCAGCCCGTCCATCTCCGGCATGCGGATGTCCATGAGCACCACGTCGGCGCCGACGGCCCGCACCTGGTCGATCGCCTCGCGCCCGGTCGACGCCTCAGCCACCACCGACAGGTCCGGTGCGGAGTCGATCAACACCCGGAACCCCGCGCGGATCAGCGCCTGGTCGTCGGCCAGCACGACTCTGATCATCAGCCTGTTCCCCTTCCGGTACCGGCAGCACCGCGCTGACCAGGAACCCACCGTCCGGCGTTGCGCCGGTCGCCAACCGCCCACCCACCGCGCCGACCCGCGCGCGCATGCCGGCGATCCCCCGCCCGTCGCCACCGATGGTGCCGGGTGTGGCCGTGGCACTCTCGTTGCGCACCTCCACCAGCAGCTCGCCGGGCTCCTGGACGAGGGTGACCGACGTACTGGCGCCGGCCGCGTGTTTGGCGATGTTCGTCAGCGCCTCCTGCACGATCCGGTACGCCGCGAGGTCCACGGCCGTCGGCAGCGCGACCTCGGGACCGTCCCACGCGACAGCCACGACCATCCCCGCGGTCCGGAACGACGCGACGAGGCTGTCGAGCCGGGCGAGCGTGGGCGCCGGCTCGGTCGGCGCCGCCTCGTTCTCGTCGGGCTGGTGCAGCACACCCAGCAGGACCGAGATCTCCTCGAGCACCGTCCGGCTCGCCTGCCGCACGTGGGACAACGCCTCCCGGGCCTGGACGGGTTGGCTCGCCAGCACATGGGTGGCCACCTCGGCCTGCACGGTGATAAGAGCGATATGGTGCCCGACCACGTCGTGCAGCTCCCGCGCGATCCGCAGCCGCTCCTCGGCGACCCGGCGCCGGGCCTCCTCCTCGCGCATGTGCTCGGCGTCGCGGACCCGCTCCTCGAACTCGGCGATCCGCTGTCGCCGGTTGCGGGCGATCCGGCCGAGCGCGCCGGCCAGCCCGATCACCAACGCCGCGTTCAACGCGTCCCGCCACGCATCGACATCCTGGACCAGCCGCGCGCCCCCCAGCACCATTGCCACACCGGCACACACCAGCCAGCTCCGACGGCGACCCTCCAGCGACATGACCACGTACGCGGCCACCGCGACCACCGGCACCGACGGCACCACCGGCCCGCCCACCACGATGACGAACAACGCGAGCGCCGCGTCGACACACAACACCGGCACCGGCCACCGGCGGCACGCCACCAGCACCACGCCCGTCAGCGCGCTCGGCACCGCACCCAGCGCCCCCGACGGCTCGTGACCGTGCGGCTGCAGCAGATCCCACCCGAAGAACGACACCGCGGCCACCACCAGACCACCGGAAACGAGCCGGTAGTACCGGAGGCGTCGCTGGTCACGGGTGTCAACGCCCATGACCTCACGTTACGGGGCGACCTCCCGCACCGGCATCCTCTCCACGCGGTAGCCGTCCTACCGCGAACGCGGTACCGCGAGTCAGCCGATGTGAGATTCCGCGTGCCCTGCTGTGTGCTAGCCATCACCGCACGTCCGCGCCCTGCTGACCACCCCGTTTGGGGAGGTCAGGGCCACCTCCGGTACCCTCTCCGGCGGAGGATTCGCATAGTGGCCTAGTGCGCACGATTGGAAATCGTGTTGGGTGTTAAAACCCTCGCGGGTTCAAATCCCGCATCCTCCGCGCCCTGAAAAGGCGAAACGCCCGGCATCCGTACTTGGACGCCGGGCGTTCGTCGTCTCGGGCCCTGCGCTCAGCAACGACAACGAGAAGAGGCGTGGATGGCAGATGAGGTGATGGCCCGGGTGACCGCGATCGTGCAACGTGGGCAGGCCGGCGAGCGCGCGGCTGCCCGGCAGGACCTGGAAACGATGTGGGCCGAGGTCGAGGCCGGCGGGGGCGACGACTTCCACCGCTGTGTGATCGCGCACTTCCTGGCCGACCTGCAGGACACCCAGCACGCGGAGCTGATGTGGGACGAGCGCGCCCTGGCCGCGGTCAACGGCGTGAGCGACGAGCGTGCGCAGGAGTTCGACGGGTCGTTACAGGTTCGGGGGTTCATGCCATCGCTGTACCTGAGCCTCGCCGACGATCACCGGCGACTCGGGGACGCGGACCGCGCGCACGAGTTCCTCGGCAAGGCGCAAGCCACGGTGGACGCACTGGGCGATGACCCCTACGGCGAGCTGGTCAAAGGCATCCTGGACAAGGTGGTCCAAGCGTTGGCCGACGGCTCGACCGAGCCATTGCCACAGTGACGTCCCGCCGGGTTGACGAAGAACCGGTTCGCCGCGCCGCCGAACAGCAGTGTGACAATCGCGACTGCCGTGCCGACCAGCATCAGCGCCACCACCCGGAGTAGCGGCGCAAGCGAACCTTCGTAAGGCCCGAAGCCGCCGATGGACACCACGTTCCAGGCACCGCGAACGCCCGCCCAGTCGATGCTGAACGCCAGCCCAACGGCGGCAAGGAACAGGCCAGCGCCGACCAGTGTGAGCCAGAAGGCGACGGTCACGGCCCGCGAACGCGGTGATGGGTGCTCGTGACCTGGCGGCAGGTTAATTTCGGGAGCCCGACCGCTCCGGTGGAACGACTGGCGTTACTCGTCGTCGGTCTTGGCATGGTTGGCCACACCCGGTGTCGGGTCGCGGTCGAGGTCGATCAGCGGGTGGCGCTCGGCCCCCTCCGGAGCAGCGTGACGACCCTCCGTCGGCTCTTGCTGCTGGTCAGCCTGCATGATGTCCTCCTCATCTCTCTCGTCACCGATCACCGGGCAGTATCGCCCACGGCCCGCCGTCCGGCGCGTCGGGATTGGATGGATCACAGCCTGCCCGCCCGGAGGGCTCGGGAAGCGCTTCCGGTAAGGTGCTCTGCGGTAGCGTGTCCGAGCGGCCGAAGGAGCGCGCCTCGAAAGCGCGTGAGGGTTCACACCCTCCGTGGGTTCAAATCCCACCGCTACCGCTCTGAGTAGGCACAACGCCGGGCGAGTCCTAGAGACTCTCCCGGCGTTTCGCCGTTAGTCTCAGTTCTAGTCTCAACAGGTAGTCGTCCTCCCGCCTGACTCTGATCAAGTCATCGCGTCAGCGGATACCGTCCCCCTTATCGGCCACATCCTCAACCGATCGCCGAGGTGAGGTTCGAGCAAGCTTCCATCGGATCTGCGGCGTATGGATGACAACCGCATGAGCAGACTGTCATCGTTCGACCACTCAGCATGAGAATCGAGATCGTTGACACGCTGAGGCCTCTTCATCCGATGTGACTGACGTGAGAACGGATCATCGCGTCACTGCGGTGCACTTCGATCTCACGGAGCCAACTTCTGCACATTGGGATGACAGGTGCCAGCAAATCCGCGAGAACGCCGCAACGATCCGTTGAATACTCGGATGTCGTTTCCCCAACCAAATCAGCACTCTGGCCCACTCTCCGGCCATGTCAAGAAGGGCCGCGTCTACAGATCTCCACTCGCTGCGACCGGACTCTTGCAACTCGGAAATTGGGTTCGGGATGATTTGCCAGATCTTTTGTGGCCGATACTTATATTGTCCGAACTGGGCACTAAACAAGCCGTCCGGTTTATGCGATGGCAGAAGAGCGTCCAGAATGACCTTCGTGGACTTGCCGAACCCCAGTTCATTGCCAACTGCCTCGACGGCCGACTCACCAGCTTAGATAGGTTGACGAACCAGATCCCTCAAGCGAAGACGACGATCAAGACCAGAGCCGAGGAACATGGACTACTTCCAGGATCCGCACAGAGCATATTGGCGTCATACCCGGAGCGCCCTGCGGCCTGGCTCGAAGATTGCAACCCCACTCCGCCAAGCCAGGAAGATATAGACGCTCTCGGACGTGCAGTACTAGCGGTTCTTAAAGACGGCCACCGCGAGGCGGTAGTCAAATGCCTTCACATATGGAGTTCAGTCCAAGCTGGCACGCTCAGTACGAGCGCCGAGACAATCTCCCTACTCAGAGAATATCCAAATGACATCACGACCCGAGACGCAGCTGATTCAGTTGTACGCGCGATGTGGAGCGCGCACAAAGGGCTCCTTCTGCACGAAGATAAAGGCTACTTCGATCTTGCCATTCGATGGGCGAAAACTTTTTGGTCTTCGAACTCTGTGATCACCCATTGCCTGCGACGTCAGGATATCGAAAACAACAGGCTGGACACGGAGGCAGAATCCGATGACCCCCTAGCGAACAATGCACCCCTCGACATAACCCTTACACCGACCATGGTTCCAGACAACAGATCCCGCCTTCACCAGCAAGCAATAGACTTATTTGCCAGCTACGTGGAAGCACTCGAGACATCGCCCGCAAATCTATACGACCACGAGAAACAGGAAGTTCACGCAGGACTTGTCGCAGGCGTTAGCCGAGATGTTATTACAGCACTCAACACCCCAGAATTGTGGTGTATGGAGCACGGTGCCCATATCGTTCGATCTTTGATCGAAAGTCGAATTTACATTCAATGGATGGCGCAACAAAGTCCAGCGATATATCGTCATTTTCAGGAGTATGGGGCAGGCAAGGCGAAGTTGTACGCACGGATATTTGATGAACTTCCCACAGAGGCGCGGAAGATCGATTTCAAGGAAGGTATCGAAGAACTCGAGCGGTTGAGTCACAACGATGCCACGATTGATATTCGCACAGTCGACACGAGAGATTCCTTCGCCGAAGGCAAAACTATACGAAACATGGCCAAGGAGTGTGGACTACTGGATCTTTACCGGCAGGCCTACTCGATAGCGAGCGGAGTCTCACACTCCGAATGGTGGTCGCTCGAGACTCATACCATGGAGCGATGTCTCAACGTCCTCCACGGAGGCCATCTGATTCCCAGCCTTTCACTCAACCCCGGCGGAAATGTTGAACTTGCAAGATCGTGGCTGGATCAATTGTACACACTCATGCAAGTGAGCATGCAGATACTTGACACAAACAAAGATGCAGTGAAAAATGCGTTTTCATGGCTCATGGACGATCAAGAACACGACTCACAAGATAGTCTTGGATCTCCTCCTCAAGAGAGCCAGTCTTCTTGGCACAGACTGAACGGCCCGACATAGAAGCGTTAACATCGCTCAGGCCGGGCCGTTAGTCTCTATTCAATTTTCTTCCAGAGTAAACTGCCGACATCTCGGCGGATGGCAGCGATGAGATGCTGGTATCTCGCGGCCATCGCGGTGTTCGACCCACCCTCACAAGGCGCCCTCCGTCACAGCCGTCACGACTCAAACGTTGGCTCATCCAGCAGCGAGACCGACACCGTGCGGTGCCGCTCTGACGCACGCCAGCGACACAAGAATCCAGAGACCGAACCATTCATCGCACACATGAAGTCACCCACGAGTAGCATAGACTGCACGTTTGAATCGAGGAGGTCGACATGCCTTATGATCTAAGCCAACGCCTCGTCGTCGGCATAGCCTCGAGCGCGTTATTTGACTTGAAAGAATCTGACGAAGTCTTTCGTCGAGACGGCGAAGAAGAATATCGTAGATTTCAAGATCAGCATCTCAATGATCCACTACCCCCAGGAGTCGCTTTTGCTTTCATCAAACGACTCCTAACTCTTAATAACCTAGGAGACCTCGACGACCCACTTGTTGAAGTTATGGTACTTTCGCGCAATGACCCATTCACCGGACTGCGGGTAATGAAATCAGCCCAGCATCACAACCTATCAATTAGTCGAGCGATCTTCATGCAAGGACAATCACCTCACAAATTTATGAATGCCCTGAAGATGTCTCTCTTTTTGTCGGCGGACAAGAACGATGTACGCCAGGCCGTTTCTAAAGGACTTCCAGCCGGCCAGGTTCTCGATTCCTCAGCAGCGGCCGAGCAAAACGAGGATCAGGATTTGCGCATTGCCTTCGACTTCGACGGTGTTCTCGCCGACGACAAATCGGAGCATGTTATGCAGACGCGTGGCCTTGAAGCGTTCCATGAACATGAAGTCACCAACGAGGTGATACCTCACACTCCAGGGCCCCTTCGTGACTTTCTAGCGAAAGTCAATATTATTCAACGACTCGAAGAAGAACGACGGCACAATGACTCGAATTATAGAATTCGCGTCCGCGTTTCAATCGTCACCGCTCGCAACGCACCGTCTCATGAACGGGCTGTCCACAGCTTGAAAAAGTGGGGAGTCACAGTAAATGACGCGTTCTTTCTGGGCGGAATTGATAAAAGTGCCATTCTAGAAGTCCTACAACCTCACATATTCTTCGATGACCAGCTTCGGCATCTCGACTCAGCATCGCATGTTGTGCCCAGTGTTCATATTCCATATGGCGTAACGAACGCCGCACATCAGGACGGCACCGAGTAAGGAGGCCGGCAGGGCTGGATCCCTCGCCGCGCAACTCAGGTGGAGCACCGGCCATTCCACCCGGCGCCGGTCTAGTCTTATAAATGCGCATCCAGGGCAGTACCAGCGACGCCCTGACCACCCTCGCCGGACGTCGCAGACTCTGGCTCGGCGACGACCTCACGCATCGCCCTGACCGGCCAGTCTCATCGAACAGGCCGAGCAATTCCCGGCGAGTTCAGGCGCCCCTACCGGCCTCCGTGGGTCGCCCATCGCAACGCAGCGTAATCGTCGGTCATGTTCACAACAAAACTCCCGTTTCTTCAGGAGCTAGCACGGATTCGAAGAATCTACTTAGGCGATCGAGAGTGGCTCCAACCTCGTTTCGAGCCAAGTGTGCGACGTAGTGTTTACGGATTTCCTGTTGGCCATTATTCTCGCGCGAGCGTGGCGGCAGCTTGCTTTCCGACAACCAACGCACGCCTCCGAAAGTGCCGAATATGTCGCGAGTGTTCAGGGGAAGCCTCATGGTGCCCCATGGGACCATCAGCGCCAGCAACTGGTGCAGAGAGCGATTCGTCGCGTATCTAGCCCCTTTGAGGAGCCCTTCCTCTTCAACGCGTCGATCCTGGTACCCCGTGAGCACAGGCTGGGTAGGCCGCCCCGTGCGATCAGGCAGCCCTCGGCACCAGTCATCGAGGGCACGTGCCCACATGATGGTCTCCACTGCTGGCCCTCGCACTCGCAACGATACTTCGCGGCGGGAGTTCTCGCCTTCGAATCGCACGTCCTGAAGATGGGCGTAGACCTCGCGCCAACGATCGTTCGCGAACTGGAGCAGACGAAGGGTTTCTCGCGCCGCGCCAAGGTCGAATGACTCGCTCACTTGGATATCCTCCTCGTGCGACGGGTCAGCAACGGCGTCATGCGGCGTCATGCTCACTGACGATACGACAAGGGTCAGGCGCTGCCATCCGCTCACTAAATCACAGCCCACCGACACGACGACAACGGAAACACCGCTCGGCGCACCTTCGAATGCGTCGTGCCCGCTGCTCTGCGCAGAGGCCGAATCTGTGGTCACTCCGGCTGGTCGACTGTCTGGTGTGATGCTGGATCGTAGTCTCAGTTCTAGTCTCATTCACCTACGTTCGAGTACGTCCAGGAGAGCAGCGCCAACCGTCCGAGCAGCTAGGACGCCCCCGACGACACCCGCTGAACGGGTGGTCGCAGACCTCGAAAGCGCGTGAGGGTTCACACCCTCCGTGGGTTCAAATCCCACCGCTACCGCTCTGAGCCAGTGAATGCCGGTTACCGATGATTATTCGGTGGCAGCATTTTCGTTGGGTGGCGTAGGTGTCGAGCTGTTGTCGTTGCACGGTGCCCGGAGTGGACGTCGCGGTTACCCGCGATGTCCGGCGAAGAACTCTGCCAACAGCGCGCCGCACTCCTCGGCCAACACGCCGCCGACCACCTCCGGGCGATGGGTCAACCGCCTGTCCCGCACCACGTCCCACAGCGAGCCGACCGCGCCGGTTCTCGGCTCCCACGCGCCGAACACCACCCGCGCGATCCTGGCCAGCACCAACGCCCCGGCGCACATCGTGCACGGCTCGACCGTCACCACCAGTGTGCAACCCGCCAGCCGCCAGCCGTCGCCGAAGTTCGTGGCGGCGGCGCGTAGGGCGAGGATCTCGGCGTGTGCGGTGGGGTCGGCTTGGGCTTCCCGCGCGTTGGCCGCGGCGGACAGCTCGGCGCCGTCCGGACCCAGTACCACCGCGCCGATGGGGACGTCCTCGGTCCGCACCGCTGTGCGGGCTACCTCGATCGCGCGGCGCATGTGGGCCTGATCGGCGGTCACTGCGGGATGGTGTCCAGCAGTTTGCCGAACTCGTCGGCGAATCCGCACCGTTGCGCGATCATCTGCAGCTGCTCGTCCGGGTACAGGTCTACCTCGCCGACGATCACCTGTAGCTCGGCGGCCGGCAGGCCGATGTCGGCCAGGATGTCCAGCGCGCCTTCCGGCCAGACCTCCTCGTCGTCCTCGGAGGGTGGTTCCACGCGCAGCAGGTCGAGGGCGTCGGCGGCGATGTCGTAGTCCAGTGCGGCGGCGGCGTCGGACAGGAGCAGGGAGATGCCGCCGGGGCTGGGGCGAAGGACCACGAAGAACTGGTCGTCCACGCCAAGGAGGCCGAACACCGCTCCGGTGCTCCGGACCTTGCGCAGCTCGGTGATCGCCACGTCCAGCTCACCGAGCACCGCCGCGTCCATGGCCGCACACCGCCATCTGCCATCCTCACGCACAACCGCGACCGCGAAGCCTGGCACCGCATCCTGCTCGGACATGGGGACACGGTATTCCTGATGTCCACCGCCCGAAAGGTGAGGGTTGCCAGAAGGCCGCTTCGGACGGTAAGAGGGCCCGCACTCCACGTCATCTGGTGCGATCATCGACGCATGACTCCCGCCGAGATCCCCACCCTGGCGCAGGACCCGCGGTTCACCGGGTTGCTCGAGGCCGCCAGGGCTCTCCAGCCGCGCACGGTCGCCCTGCGCCGTCAGCTGCACAAGCATCCGGAGCTGGGGTTGCGGCTGCCACGCTCGCAGGCCGCGGTCCTGCACGCGCTGGAGGGCCTGGACCTGCACGTCATGCGCGGCGAGTCCTGTGACTCGGTGATCGCGGTGCTCAACGGCGCCAACCCCGGGCCGAGCGTGCTGCTGCGTGGCGACATGGACGCGCTGCCGCTCAACGAGGACAGCGGGCTGGCCTTCGCCTCCGAGGAGCCAGGGCGGATGCATGCCTGCGGGCACGACACGCACACCGCGATGCTCGCCTCCGCCGCCCGGCTGCTCAGCTCACGCCGGGACGCGTTGTCCGGTCGGGTGATCTTCATGTTCCAACCCGGTGAGGAGGGCAACCACGGGGCTCGGCACATGATCGACGACGGTGTCCTCGAAGCCGGCGGGCGGCCGGTGGAGCGGGCGCTGGCACTGCACATCACCGCCACCGCGACCTCCGGGGTCATCACCAGCAAGCCGGGGCCGATCATGGCCAGTGCGGACGCCTGGACGGTCACCGTCACCGGGCGCGGCGGCCATGGCGCGATGCCCTTCCACGCGATCGACCCGGTGCCCGCGGCCGCGGCCATGGTCGGCGCGCTGCAGACGATGGTCACCCGGCGCTTCTCGGTGTTCGACCCGGCCGTGCTGACCGTCGGCCGGATCACCGCGGGCACCACGTCCAACGTGATCCCGGAGACCGCCGAGCTCGAGGGCACCGTGCGCACCCTGTCCGAACAGTCGCGTGCCGAGGCGCTGGCCCAGATCCCGGCCGTCTGTCGGCACATCGGCGCCGCGCACGGCTGCACCACCGACTTCGAGCTGGTCACCGGCTACCCGCCGACGGTCAACGACGACACCGTCGCCGCCAGGGTGCTCGAGCTGGCCTCCTCGGTGCTTGGTCAGCGGCACGCCGCGGTCATGCCCGACCCGCTGATGGCCGCCGAGGACTTCTCCTACGTCGCGCAGAAGGTGCCCGCCACGTTGGCCTTCCTCGGCGCCTGCCCGCCGGGCATCGAACCGGACAAGGCGCCGCCCAACCACTCCAACCGGGTGCACTTCGACGAGTCCGCGTTCGCGCACGGGGTGGCGATGTACGCCGCGTTCGCGTTGGACGCCCTGCGCTGATCAGTGGCCCTCCAGCCGGGTGGACCATGATGGTGCCCATGCGAGCGGTATGCGTTGTCGGTCTCGGTCTGATCGGTGGCTCGGTGCTGCGGGCGGCGGTCCGCTCCGGGCGGCAGGCGTGGGGCGCGTCCTCGTCGGCCGCCGACGCCGACGCGGCGGTCGCCGACGGGTTCACCGTGGCGCCCACCGAGGAAGCACTGGCCAAGGCGGCCGCGGAGGACGCGGTGGTGGTGTTGGCCGTGCCGCTGCCGGCGGTGGACGACGTGCTGCGCACGGTCGCGACGGTCGCGCCGTCGTGCCTGCTCACCGACGTGGTGAGTGTCAAGCAGCCGGTGGCCGAGGCGGTCGCGCGGCGGGTGCCGACGGCCCGGTACGCCGGTGGGCATCCGATGTCGGGCCGGTCGGCGTCCGGCTGGCCGGCCGGCGACGCCGCGTTGTTCGACGGCGCGCCCTGGGTCGTGGCGACCGACGAGGAGACCTCGCTGCCGGCCTGGATCGCGGCGGCCACGCTCGCGCTGGACTGCGGCGCGCATGTGGTGCCGACGACCTCGACCGAACACGACGCGGCGGTCGCGCGGATCTCGCACCTGCCGCACGTGCTGGCCGCCGTGCTCGCCTCGACCGGCGCGGACGGTGGGCCGCTCGCGCTGGCGCTGGCGGCCGGCTCGTTCACCGACGGCACCCGCGTGGCCGGGACCCGGCCGGAGTTGGCGCTCGCGATGTGTGCCGGCAACCGGCTGCCGCTGCTGGACGCGGTGGACGACGCGCTCGGCCGGCTCGGTGCGGCGCGGGGTGCGCTGGCGTCGACCGGTGGGTTGGCGGCGACCATCAACGCGGGCCACGAGGCGCGCACGGCACTGGACGAGTCCCGGGCGGCGCGGGCGGCCGACTGCGAGGAGCTGCGGATCGACCTCGCCGGCGCGGAGGCCATGGATGACCTGCGCGCGCTCGGCGCGGGCGGCGGTCGGGTCATCCGGCTCGACGGCGACGTGGCGGTCGCCTGCCTGCCGGACTAGACCCTGGTCGCGATGCCCGGGTAGTCGATCACCAGGCCGTCCAGGTCGACGGTGAGGTCGGCGCTGAAGCCGGGAACCGAGTAGTTGATCACGGCGCCGTCGTCGGTCACGGCCACCGTCCGGTAGGTCTGGTGCACCAGACGCACCGACAGGTCGGGCATCGACATCTGCAGCACCGGCAGCACGTGCTCACCCGCCTGCCGGTGCAGCCCTAACCGGCGGATGGGCAGCGCGGTGAAGGTGACCGCGCCGGTCACGTCGACGTCGGCCGCGCCGTCGAACTCGTTGCGTTCGGTGCCGTCGCCGTGGTCGACCAGCCACACGCCGTCCTCGGTGCGGCCGACCGAGATCTGGCGTTCCTCGTCGGCGGTGGTGGTGCGCAGCAAGCCCTTGCCCACCTCACCGCCGCGGGCGACGGTCAGTTCGAACGACGCGTGGAAGGCCTCGGCCCGCCGCGAGCCTCCCGGCGCGACCGGGGACGACGGGCGGGCGGCGACGATCCTGCCCGTCGCCCGCAACCGCCCGTCGGACACCAGTAGCCGAACCGATTCCAGGTAGGGCGCCGCCACGCCCTGCCAGGTCATCATCAGTGGCTTCCGCGAGGTCACGTGTCGTCGCCTTTCCACTCGGTCATCGACGGCCGCGTGATCCTCAACAATACGGGGAAATCGCTCAGGCGCGGCGACGTCGACGCAGGAACAGCAGCGCACCGACGCCGGCGGCGACCAGTACGACCCCGATCATGATGGGGGCGAACACGGACGCGCCGGTGTCGGCGAGGCCGCTGGTGTTGCGTGGCTGCGGTACCGGAGGGGCCTCGGAGCTGGTGGTGCTCGTCGGCGGCGTGGTGGTCGAGGTCTCGGTGGTCGGCGGCGGTGTGGTGGTCTCGGTGCTCGGCGGCGGCGTCGTCCACTTCGCGCCCGCGGTCACGGTGATCTCGCTGCGGGCGGCCTTGGCCACGATGAGCGACTGGGTCTTGGCCTCCGCGTAGCCGATGCCGACGAACAGGCGACCGGTGTCCAGGGTGGCGTTGGCGGTCAGCTCGATGCTGACCTCGCCGTCGGGCGCGTCGGCCGGCACGTCCAGGTACAGCTCGGTGCCGTCGGTGATCGCGCGGGCGTCCAGGTCCTTGCCGTCTACGTCGGTGATGCGCACGCCGTCGGGCAGTTCGGCCTTCAGCTCGGAGACCGAGCCGGTGGTGGTCACGGTGAACGGTCCGATCCGCTCACCGGACTTGCCGGCCAGTTCGGTCGGGCTGACCTCGAGCGCGGGGGTCGGCTGGTCACCGATGCCGACGTTGGCGTCGCCGATCAGGTAGTCGTAGAGCGCGAGCACGTCGGCCGCGAAGCCCTGGCCCTCGCCGCCGGGCAGCGGGTCCTCGCGGTTGAGGTCGACGCCGTCGCTCAGGTGCCAGATGGCGGCCTGGGTGCCGGTGATGGCCTCCTGGCGGTTGAGCCCGCCGTGCAGCTCGACGCCGGCGTCGGTCAGGGTCTGCTCCAGCGTCTCCCGCTCGACGACCGGGTAGCTGTGGTGCAGGACCCAGTTGATCCGGTCACGGTTGGCGTGGAACGGCGAGTTGGCCGCCGGGTACTCGTCCCATGGCGTCTCGGCCATCTCCCGCTTGTGGTCCAGGTTCGTGCGGATCTCGACGCAGTACATGTCGAGCTTGCTGCCATCGGCTACCCGGAAACCGATCAACTTGGCGAGGATCTCGTTAAGCTTCCCATCGCCCATATCAACGTGGTAACCATCTACCGCGCCATCAGGGAAGCCGGTGGCCGGCTCGGCCGCGGCCGGAATAGCCGCGGTCATCATCAAGGTCACTGCGGCGCCGACCGCCGCGACTCCGGCACGTGCGGCCTTGAGTCTGCTGGCCATAGAAACTCTCCTAGTCGATCAGGGGGGAGCCGCAGCGTATCCACCTGCGACGATGATCAAATTCGGGGGTGTCGATAGCGCACCGTTATCAACATCCGGGCATGGCGGGCTATCGTCCCCAGGTGTGAGCGGATGGCAGGGTGAGGACGGAAATCAGGGCGGTTGGGGACCGCCGGGAAACGAGCCTTACGGGCAGGATCCGTATTACCTCCAACCCGATCCGTACGGCTATCCACCGCCGCCGCCCGCCCGATCCAAACTCCCGATGATCTTCGGGGTGTTGGCGATCGTGCTCATCGTCGGCGCGGTGGTCACGATCGTGTTAGTCACCCGAAAGAGTGGCGGCACACCCGTCGCCGCGCCGAGTTCCAGCGCCACCGCGCCGTCCTCGTCCGCTCCCCCGAGGTCGGGTCCAGCGAGCTCGTCGCCCTCGACCGGCCCGGACACCCGCGACGGTTGGCAGACCATCGACAACACCTCAGACTCCGGCCTGATCTACGAGGTGCCGCCGGAGTGGAAGGTCGGCACGGCCACCCGGCCGAGCGGCCTGGGGGTGGACTTCACCGGCACCGCCGACTTCGGCGTCTACCAGTGCGAGGGCAACACCTACATCCGCAGCTACGCGACCAGCGGCGACGTGCAGGCCAAGGACGGCGCCGACCTGGACCTGACCAAGACGGTCAAGGACTTCACGACCGCGTTCGGCAAGGCCTCCTTCCAGGACACCGCGCAGGTCACCGTGCCGGAGCCGGAGAAGTTCGACCTGAACGGCCAGCAGGCGGTGCGCGTGGTCGCGAAGGTGATCCCCGAGGTCACGGTGCCGACGTGCGAGGCGTCGGAGGGCGAGGTGGCGATCGTCGGCGTCCTGCTGCAGGAGGACGGCAAGCCGTCCGGTGTCGCGATGCTGGCGGTGATCAGCGACGTGGCCGGCGGCCCGGCCGACCCCGAGTCCCTACCGAAAACGGTGGCCACGGAGATCCTGGCCTCGATCAAGGTCGGCTGACCACGGCGAGTTGACCGAGATGTTCGGCCACCACGACTATCGAGTGACGAGCTGTCGCAGGACAGGCAGCGGAAGCGCCCCGTTGGTCAGCACGGTGTCGTGGAAGTCGCGGAGGTCGAAGTCCGGGCGGGACTCGGCAACGGCACGCATCCCCTGGATCTCCAGCCGACCGACCATGTACGACAGCGCCTGCCCGGCGTAGACGATGTAGCGGTCGACCTCGGTACCGATCTCCAGGTCGGACATCGGCGTGTTGTCCCGGAGATACCCGACCGCCCGATCCCGAGACCACCCCTTGGCATGCATCCCGGTGTCCACCACCAACCGCCCGGCCCGCATGGAGTCCATCGCCAACATGCCAAGCCGCATGACATCCGACGAGTACAGCCCCATCTCCTCGGCCAGCCGTTCGGTGTACAGGCCCCAGCCCTCGACATACGCCGTCGGCGTCACCACCCGCCGCAGCAACGGCAGGTGGCGCAACTCCTGCGCGAGCGCGATCTGTAGATGGTGGCCGGGGACGGCCTCGTGGAAGGCCACCACCTCGGCGGTGAACCGGTCCCGCTCCTCGGCCCGGTCGGTGTTCGCGAAGAACGTCCCCGCCCGGCTGCCGTCCAGCGCGGGCAGCACGTAGTAGGCGGCCGGGCTACCAGGGGCGTCGGCGGCCGGAATCGGCTCGATCGCGCACCGGGTACTCGGCAGCCGTCCGAACCACGCCGGAAGCACGCCCTCGGCCCTGGCCACCGCCGCCTTCACGGCGTCGAGCAACTCGTCACCGTCACGCCAGCGCATCGCCGGATCGGTTGTCATCCGACGGAAGATCTCGGTCCGATCCCGCGTACCGAACACCCGGGACCCGACCTCCGCGTACTCCTCGGTCAGCCGATCGATCAACTCCAGCCCGGTCCGGTGCAGGTCCTCCGGCGTCCGATCAGTCGTCGTGTGATGCCGAACCAGCCCCGCGTACATCGCCTCGCCGTCGGGCAACCAGCACAACCCGACCCGCTCGTCATCCCGCCCGTGCGGTGCGATCTCGGTGGCCAACATCCGCTGGTACTCGACGAGAGCCGGCCGCACCACCTCGGCCAGCAGACGCCCCCGCACCACCGCCGGCTCACCGTCAAGTGCCGGCCGAGCCAACCGATCCGGATCGGCAAGGCTCCGGTCAAGGTGCGCGACCGCCGCGTGCACCAACCGCGCCACCGGCACCCGCCCCTCGGCGACCCCCGCCCGATGCCGCTCCGCGACCGTCGCCAGATACCCCGGCACCGCCCGCAACCGCTCCAGATGAGCCCCGACCTGCTCCGCCCCGGCCAGCACGGTCATCGGCAACACATGCAACAGCTCAGCCGCCGGACTGACGAACAGATCCGAGATCGCGTACTCGACGCCCCGCGCCGCCAACTCGTCCACCATCGACCGGGCATGGTGGGCGACCACCGCCCTGGTCACCGCGTCATCCCCGGCCAGCGTCCCCGGATCGATCGCGTCGGCACGCGCGGCGATGTCCAGACACCGCACCCGGCACGCCTCGTCCGCCGAAGCGGACCGGTCGCTCAGGGTCGAGTCATGGCCAGGAACCCCCAGCACAGTCGCCAACAGGGGATCCCTCGAAAAGGTGAGCGCGAGGAGTTCATCGGCAAGCGAGTTCGGAGTGTCGACCACCGGCCCAACCTACTGATGCTCCTGTTGGTACTCCCGCCAACGCGCCATCATGACGTGGATCTCGCCGCGGAGGAACTCGAAGAACTTGCGGCTCTCGTCCAGCCGCTTGCCCACCCTGGTGTCCTCCCCGGCCACCGTGACCCCGTCCCCCATCAGCATCACCCACTGCTGAAGCTGCTTGTCCCGGTTGGCGTACGCCTCGTACCAGAGATCGTCGGTCACCTCGTAGTGGTCCCGGCGCTCCCCGGGATGCCGCGCCCGGATGATCAGCCCGACCTGCATGAGGTACCGCACCGCACCCGAGATCGCCGCCGGGCTCACCCGCAGCTGTTCGGCGAGCGCACTCGCGGTCCGGCTGCCGTCCTCGGCCACCAGCAGGGAGCCGAACACCCGCGCCGGCATCCTCGGTACTCCGGAGTCGACCAGGAGCAGCGCGAACCGCTCCACGAACCGGGCTACCGCCTCCTCGTTCTCGCCTTGGGCCACGCTGCGCATCCTCCATCCCGGATGGTGTGAACCTGGTCAGTTTATACGCTTTCTTAACTTCACAACTTTGTGAACCGACTGTAGCTTCGGGGTCATGACAACCGCAATCTCCGTGTCTGGCCTGGTCAAGACGTTCGGCCAGACGCGTGCGCTCGACGGTCTGGACCTGACGGTCCGTACCGGGGAGGTACACGGCTTCCTCGGGCCCAACGGCTCGGGCAAGTCGACCACCATTCGCGTCCTGCTCGGCCTGCTGCGGGCCGACGCCGGCGAGGTCGCGCTGCTCGGCGGCGACCCGTGGACCGACGCCACCTCCCTGCACCGCAGACTCGCCTATGTGCCGGGCGATGTGTCGCTGTGGCCCAACCTGTCCGGCGGCGAGGTCATCGACCTGCTCGGCCGGCTGCGCGGCGGCCTCAACACCAAGCGCCGCGACGAGCTTCTCGAGCGCTTCGACCTCGACCCGACGAAGAAGGGCCGCACCTACTCCAAGGGCAACCGGCAGAAGGTCGCCCTGGTCGCCGCGCTGTCCTCGGACGTCGAGCTGCTGGTCCTCGACGAGCCGACCTCCGGGCTGGACCCGTTGATGGAGGCCGTGTTCCAGGACTGCATCACCGAGGAGCGCGAGCGCGGCCGCACCGTGCTGCTGTCCAGCCACATCCTGGCCGAGGTGGAGACCCTCTGCGAGCGGGTGAGCATCATCCGGCTCGGCGCCACCGTGGAGACCGGCACGCTCGCCGAATTGCGCCACCTGACCCGCACGTCGATCGCCGCCGAACTGGCCGGACCGCCGACCGGCCTCACCGGCCATCCCGGCGTGCACGACCTCAGGATCACCGGCAACCAGGCGCGGTTCGACGTCGACACCAAGGAGCTCGACGCCGTCCTGCGCGAGCTGACCAGCGTCGGCGTCCGCAGCCTGACCAGCCAGCCGCCGACGCTGGAGGAGCTGTTCCTGCGCCACTACGAGGCTGACGTGGCCGAGAACGGCGGCCGGCACGCGGCGGTGTCGTCCACATGACCACCACCGCCCTACCCGCGCCGGCCAGGGTCGCCACGACCGGTCAGCGCGACGGTCTCGCCGGCACCGGCGCGCTGCTGCGCCTCGCGCTGCGCCGCGACCGGATCCTCGCACCGCTGTGGATCCTGCTGTTCGTCGTCACGGCCGCCGGCTCCGCCTCGGCGTCCCAGGGCCTGTTCCCCACGCTGGAGTCCCGAGTGCGGGCCGCGTCGGCGGTCAACGACACCCCGGCCACGCTCGCGCTGTACGGCCGGGTGTTCGACCCGACCTCGCTCGGCGCGGTCTCACTGATCAAGCTCGGCGCGTTCGGCGCGGCGCTGGTCGCGCTGGTGTCGATCTTCATGTTGGTGCGGCACACCCGCGCCGAGGAGGAGTCCGGGCGCCTGGAGCTGATCGGCTCCGCGGTCGTCGGCCGGTACGCGACGCTGACCGCGGCCCTGCTGCTCACCGTCGGCACCAGCCTGGTGCTGGCCGTGCTCACCGCGCTGGCACTGATCGGCGCCGGGCTGCCGGGCGCCGGGGCGCTGGCCTTCGGGCTGGCCTGGGCGGGTGCCGGCATCGCGTTCGCCGCGGTCGCCGCACTGGCCGCGCAGGTCACGGAGAACGCGCGCACCGCGAACGGCATCGGCGCGGCGGTGCTCGCGGCGGCCTACCTGCTGCGCGCGGTTGGCGACGCGGCCGGCGCGGACACCTCGACCTGGCTGTCCTGGCTGTCGCCGATCGGCTGGGCCCAGCAGGTGCGGCCCTTCGCCGGGGACCGCTGGTGGGTGCTCGGCTACCTGCTGGTGTTCTCGGTACTGGTGGCCGCGGCGGCCTACGCGCTGGTCGCCAGGCGCGACCACGGCGCGGGCCTGCTCGCCCAGCGGCCGGGCCCCGCGTCGGCCGGGCCCCGGTTGCGCACGCCGTTCGCGCTCGCGCTGCGGCTGCACCGGGGCGGGTTGCTCGGCTGGCTGGTCGGCCTCGCGCTCGGCGGGCTGATCGTGGGCAGCATCGCCTCGCAGGTCGGCGAGATCGCCGACACCCCGCAGGCCCGCGACATGATCACCAAGCTCGGCGGCGAGCGCGGGCTGACCGACGCGTTCCTGTCCGCGGAGATGGGGATCATCGGGGTGATCGTGGCCGCCTACGGCATCTCGGCCACGCTGCGGCTGCGCGCGGAGGAGACCGCGGGCCGGGCCGAACCGCTACTGGCGACCCAGGTCAGCCGGCTGCGCTACGCGGCGAGCCACGTGCTGATCGCGCTGGGCGGCAGCACGCTGCTGATCCTCGTGCTCGGCGTGTTCGCCGGGTTCGCGCACGGCGCGGCGGTCGGCGACCTCGGGGAGCTGGGGCGCGTGCTGGTGGCGGCGCTGGTGCAGTTGCCGGCGGTGTGGGTGCTCACCGGGATCACCGTCGCGGTCTTCGGGCTCGCGCCCGCGCTGGCGCTCGTCGGCTGGGGCGCGTTGGTGCTGTTCCTGCTGCTCGGCCAGCTGGGGCCGGTGCTGAACCTGCCGGAGTGGATGATGGAGCTCTCCCCCTTCACCCACACCCCCAAGCTGCCGGGCGGTGACCTGCCGGCGACCCCGCTGGTGGTGCTGACCGCGATCGCCGCGCTGCTGGTCGCGATCGGGCTGGCCGGTTTCCGCCGGCGGGACATCGCCACCAGCTGACGCGGACGGGACTCAGCCACACCTGACCGAGCCCTGAGCCGGACATGTGAGTCTTTACCTGGAATGCCTGGCCAACCGGTGTGGTTATGGCCAGGCAGACCGGTAGGGACGACAAGTGGGGTAGGTGGTCGCGCGTGGGCGCCGCATCGGCAACGTCGGCGGCCGGCGGCACCACCCGCTTACCCAGGGAAGTCTGGGTCCTGGTCGCGGCGAACTTCGTGATCGCCGCCGGGTTCGGCCTGGTCGCGCCCGCGCTGCCGACCTTCGCCCGCAGCTTCGACGTGAGTGTGACCGCGGCCTCGATCGTGGTCAGCGCGTTCGCGGTGACCCGGCTGGTGTTCGCGCCGGCGAGTGGCCGGATGGTGACCCTGCTCGGCGAGCAGAAGGTCTACCTGACCGGCATCTCCATCGTCGCGGTCAGCACCGGGGCGTGCGCCTTCGCCGGCGAGTACTGGCAGTTGGTGGCGTTCCGGTCGGTCGGCGGTATCGGGTCGACGATGTTCACCGTCTCGGCGATCGCCCTGCTGATCCGGCTCACCCCGCCGCCGCTGCGCGGCCGGGCCTCTGGCCTGTGGGGCACCGGGTTCCTGCTCGGCAACGTGATGGGCCCGCTGCTCGGCGGCGGCCTGCTGACGATCTCGCTGCGCACGCCGTTCCTGGTCTACGCCGGAGCGCTGTTCGTGGCGGTGTTCATCGTCTGGTGGTTCCTGCGGAACTCGACGCTGGCCGCGCGGGTCAACAACGACCAGGCGCCGACGTTCACCGTGCGGGAGGCGCTGCGCCACCGGGCCTACCTCGCCGCCCTCGGCTCCAGCTTCGCCAACGGGTGGGCGGTGTTCGGCGTACGGGTGTCGCTGGTCCCGCTGTTCGTCACCGAGGTGCTGCGCCAGGGCGACGCGTTCGCCGGGACCGCGCTCGCGGTGTTCGCCGCCGGCAACGTGGTCATGCTGTTGTTGTCGGGCAAGCTCGCGGACACCATCGGGCGCAAGCCGATCCTGCTGGCCGGGCTGGTGGTGTCGGCCGGCGGCACGATCTGGGTCGGCTGGACCGACTCGGTGTTCACGTTCATGGTCGCCACCGTGGTCGCCGGGCTCGGCGCGGGGCTGCTCGCGCCGCCGCAGCAGGCCACGGTCGCCGATGTGATCGGGTCCGAGGCACGGGGCGGGCCGGTGCTCGCCACGTTCCAGATGTCGGCCGACATCGGCGCGGTGCTCGGCCCGATCGTCGCCGGGATGCTCGCCGACCAGCTCTCCTACGCCACCGCGTTCACCGTCACCGGGGCGCTGTGCCTGGTCGCGGCGCTGGTGTGGCTGCCGGCGCCGGAGACGCTGCCGCGCGCCGCGCCGGTGCCCGCGCCGACCGCGACCGATCCGACGGCGGCCGCGTCGGCCTCGGGTGAGCCGGCGGTCAGTCCGGTGGCGGAGCCGACGCCGACGCCGGAAGGTCCGCCACGAACCGGGTGACCCCGCGAATCCTGTCCGACCGGTCGCGTAGGTTCGGGCCCATGGCGACGATGGTGACCTTTCATGCCCATCCTGACGACGAGTGCATCAGCTGCGGCGGGGTGATGCGCAAGGCGCACGAAGACGGGCACCGGGTGGTCCTGGTGGTGGCGACCAGGGGTGAGCTCGGCGAGGTGCCGGACGACTTCCTCGACGACGGTGAGGAACTGTGGCAGCGCCGGGTCCGGGAGACCAAGGACGCGGCCGACGTTCTCGGCGTGGCACGCGTGGAGTTCCTGGGGTACACCGACTCCGGGATGATGGGCGAGCCGACCAACGACGTGCCGGACACGTTCTGGCAGGCCGACGTCGAGGAGGCGGCCGAGCGGCTGGCGGCGATCCTGCGTGAGGAGGACGCCGAGATCCTCACCGTGTACGACGACCACGGCGGCTACGGCCACCCCGACCACATCCAGGTGCACCGGGTCGGGATGCGCGCCGCGGAGCTGGCCGGCACGCCGAGGGTGTACCAGGCGACGATGAACCGGGACGCGGCCAACCGGGCGCGGTCGGCGTTCGCGCAGCCGGACGGTGGGGTCGAGCCGCCGGAGTTCGACGAGACCTTCGGCTCGCCGGAGGCGGTGCTCACCACGCAGGTCGACGTGACCAAGTGGACCAGCTACAAGCGCCAGGCGATGCGCGCGCACCCGAGCCAGATCAGCGAGCAGTCGTTCTTCCTCGCCATGCCCGACGAGGTGTTCGACGTGGTGTTCGGCACCGAGTGGTTCATCCGGGTCGGCGCGCGGCCGGGGATCAGCGAGTTCGATCTGTATGGCGACTGAGGTCTTCCACCAGGTGCACGGGCCGGCGCACGGCCCGGTAGTGGTGCTGTCCGGATCCCTCGGCAGCGACCTGCGGATGTGGGACCCGCAGGTGGAACCGTTGGTGGCGGCGGGTTTCCGGGTGGTGCGCTACGACCACCGGGGGCACGGCCGGTCGCCGGTGCCGCCGGGGCCCTACTCGCTGGCCGAGCTGGCCGGCGATCTGGTGGCGCTGTTGGACCGGCTCGAGGTGGCGCGGGCGTCGCTGGTCGGGCTGTCGCTCGGCGGCATGGTCGGCATGTGGCTGGCCGCGCACGAGCCGGCGCGGGTGCACCGGCTGGTGCTGTGCTGCACGTCGGCCAGCCTTGGCCCGCCGACGATGTGGGTCGACCGGGCGCGCGCGGCCAGGGAGTCCGGAATGGACGCTTTGGCCGACGCGGTGGTCGGCCGCTGGCTGACACCGGCGGCCGATCCGGCGCTGGCCGGCCGGCTGCGGGCGATGATCGCCGGCACGCCGGCCGAGGGCTACGCGTCCTGTTGTGCCGCGCTCGAGACGATGTCCATCGAGGACGACCTGTCGTCGATCTCCGCGCCGACGCTGGTGATCGCCGGCGCGCGGGACCAGGCGACGCCGCCGGAGCACGGGTTGGCGATCACCACGGCGGTGCCGGGGGCGAAGCTCGCGGTGGTCGACGACGCGGCCCACCTTGGCAACGTGGAACGCCCGGAGCGGTTCACCGAGCTGATCCTCGAGCACCTCCGGGAGTCCACTTGGGACACCGGGATGGCGGTGCGCCGGGCGGTGCTCGGCGACGCGCACGTCGACCGGGCGGTGGCCGGGACGACCGCGTTCACCGCCGGGTTCCAGGAGTTCATCACCGAGTCGGCGTGGGGTTCGGTGTGGGCGCGGCCGGGTCTGGACCGGCGCACGCGCAGTGCCATCACGTTGAGCGCGCTGGTCGCGATGCACGCGTTCGGCGAACTGCCGATGCACGTGCGCGCCGCGGTCGGCAACGGGCTCACCCACGCCGAGATCGCCGAGGTCCTGCTGCACACCGCGGTCTACGCGGGCGTTCCGGCGGCGAACCGCGCGTTCGCCATCGCCAGTGAGGTGCTCGCCAGTGAGGTGCTCGCCGAACAGCCGTGAGGCTCAGCCGCTGACCTGGCCGCGCATCCGGCAGCACCGCTTGTACCGCTGCCCGGAGCCACACCAGCACGCCGCGCCGCCTTCCGGCGGCCACGTCCCGGCCACCGGCAACGACCGCAGGTACGAGCTGATCGTGGTGCCGATCGGCGGCACCCCCCTGGTCCGCGCGGCGAACACGTCGTAGTCGGCCACCCCGTAGGTCGGCTCATCGACCCTGGCCAGCGTGCGCTCCACCGACGCCCGGTGCTCGTCCCAGTCGACGCCGAGGTCGTCCTTGAGCGTCGGCCAGGTCGCCACCGCTCTGGTGTGCTCGGACTTCGGCCAGAACAGCACGCTCGGCGGCCGCACCCGACCGGCCGTCGCGGGCGCCGCCGCGCCGGCGCCGCGGGCCCGGCCGGCCGCCTTGCGCAGCTGGGTCGCGAGCGGACCGTCGGCCATCGCCTGGCCGGCCTCGTAGATCCGCACCGCCGCCGCCAGTTCGCCGGCCGCCTCCAGTGCCTCGCCGTAGACCTGGTGCTCGGTAGCGCCCGCCCGGCCAAGCTCGGTCAGCTTCGCCCACTCGGACGCGGCTTCCTCTGCCCGACCGGTGTCGGCGAGGAACGCCGCCAGGTAGGCGAGCATCTCGACGCCGTCGTCGCGCACGCCGTCGGCCACCGCCTGCCGCAGGGTCGCCTCCGCCTCGGCCGGGCGGCCGAACTTCAGCTGCACCTCGCTCACCGCGAGCATCGCGTACGCCACCGAGAACTCGATCCCGCGCCGCGCGGGATCGGTCACCGCCGCCATCAGCTTGGCCACCGTCGCGTCCGGCGTGCCAGCGTCGATGGCATCGCGTACCGCGAAATCGATGTCATCTCCGGTTACCACACCACGAAAAGCCATGCGCGGAGATTACTCATCCCACAACCCTGGCCAGTGCGGCCGGGTCCGGCGCGTCGTCGGCGATGACCACGGTGTAGCGACAGGACAGCGTCTGGTCAGCGTCAACGATCACTTCCCGGTCGAAGAACGGCGCCGGGCACACCGCGGCGAACGGTTGCGACCGGACGAACCACTTCGGCTCGTCCGGCGCGAGGAACACCAGCGTCGAGCTCCCGCCGTGCTCGTCGTGCCGGCCGACGAAGCCCAGCCAGGGGGCGCGTACCCCCATCAGCTCGTCGCCGCCGACCCTGCCCGGCGCGTGCACGACACCGCCGGTGAACGAGCGCGGGCCACGCCAGAACAGGCCGCCGTAGCCCGCGTTCGGCCGGCCCTCGGTGGTCGGGCTGCCGATCGCCAGCTCGCCGCCGGAGACGTTGGTGCACCGGGTCGCGAACCGCACCACCCACGCGTCGGCCACCTGCTCGAAGGTCTGCGTGCGTTCCTCGGTGAACCAGGTCTGGCCCTGTTCGGTCTGCCACACCAGCGACTCGACCAGGCTCACCTGCTCGCCGGTCGCGCGCACCGTGGCGAACCCGGTGTGCCGCATGGCGCCGTTGTTGGGCAGTTGCTCGTAGCCGCGGTCGCGCAGGTAGGTCGGGCCGCCCCAGAAGTTCGCCGTGCCGACGCCGGGCTGCGACACGTTGGGTAGCGACCACGCGATTCCCCTGTGCCACACGTGATCGTGCGGACGGTAGAGCGACACCACCCGCCCGCCGAGGGTCCGCAGTGGATGCAGGTAGGGCCGGGGCGACTCCAGCCGGGCGTCCGGCGGTCCGTAGACGTATCTGGCGATCTCCGTGCCATCGCTGGAGATCCGCATCGACGTGCCGTGCTCCTCGACCAGGCTCAGGCCCACGGCGCCCCCGTTCCGTCCATCCGCCGGTAGAACGGCGAGTCCGGCCCCAGCTCCCCCGCGCCGATCCGCCTGCCGGTGAACGCCGAGGCGTAGATGGCCGCGATCAGCTCGACCGTGGACCGGGTGTCGGTGAGCGACACCGGCGGCGGGGTGCCGGCGTCCAGCGCGTCGAGCACCGCGCCGAGCTGCGCGTCGTGCCCGCTGCGGACCCCGGTCGGGCCGGTGGCCCACGCGGCGGCCACCTCGTCGGCGTGTCCCGGCGCGGCGGTCACCGTCCAGTTCTCGTCGCCGTAGCCGTAGACGTGGTCAAGCTCGACGGTCGCGTGCTCGAAGTCGAACCGCAGGTAGCTGGTCTCGCGCGGGGACACCACGCTGTTCATCACCGTGGCGACCGTGCCGTTGGCGAAGGTCACGATCGCGCACGACAGGTCCTCGGTCGCGGTCGGCTTGGCCTGCCGTGCCGCGACCGCCACCACCTCCCGCCACGGCCCCATGACCGACAGCAGCAGGTCGAACTGGTGGATGCCGTGGCCCATGGTCGGTCCACCGCCCTCCACGTCCCAGCCGCCGCGCCAGGGCACCGCGAAGTACTCGTCCGGCCGGAACCACAACGTGTGGCACACCGCGGCCGTCGGCCGGCCGAGCGCCGGATCGCCCACCAGCCCGCGTAACGCCGCCGCGCCGCTGCCGAAGCGGTGCTGGAACACGGTGGCGAAGTGCGCGCCGCCGGCACTGGCCGCGGCCGCGATCGTGTCCAGCTCGGCCAGGCTGAGCACCGGCGGCTTCTCACACAGCACGTGCACGCCCCGGCGCAGCGCCGCGACCGCCTGCGGCGCGTGCAGCCCCGGCGGGGTGCACAGGTGCACCAGGTCCGGTGCCTCCTCGGTGAGCAGCGTGTCGAGGTCCGGGTAGCGCGCGGGCACCGCCCACTTCTCCCCGAACGCGGTCAGCGCCGTGTCGTTGATGTCGGTGGCCGCGACGATCCGGGACCGGTCGCCGAGCCGTCGCAGACTTGCCGCGTGGAACCCCGCGATCTCCCCGGTGCCCACGATCGCGCTGGTAAAAGTCGCCATGTCACCTGACGTTAACGGCAACCGATGCGAAAGAGGTCGGCCCGACGACGACTTCCTGTCCGGCCAACCGAAGCCGGGCGACGTGGCGCACCACCGCGCTCGACGAGCCGAGCCGCAGCTCCAGCTCCCCCGGTTCGACCACCCGGTGTCCGGCCAGGCCGGTGAACGCCGCCGCGGCCGCCGGCACCGCGAACTCCACCACGCGCGACTCCCCCGGCGCGAGCCGCACCTTGGTGTAGCCGACCAGGCGCATCACCGGACGGGTCACCTGGGCGACCGGGTCGTGCAGGTACAGCTGCACGACCTCGGCACCTGGCCGCTCGCCGGTGTTGGTGACCGTCAGCCCGACGGTCACCGTGCCGCCCTCGGTGGCGATCTCCTGCGCGGACTGGGTGAACCCGGACCACGAGAAGTCCGAATAGGACAGTCCGTGGCCGAAGGGGAACAACGCGGTCGGGTCGACCGAGCTGGCGTCGTTGTGCCGGCCGAGCACCGGCGCGAGGTAGCCGCTCGGCTGGCCGTACGGGTCGGCCGGCACGCTGACCGGCAACCGGCCGGCCGGCTCGACCCGGCCGGTGAGCACGCCGGCGACCGCCGGCCCGCCCTCCTCGCCGGGGAAGAACGCCTGCACGATCGCCGCGACCCGGTCGGCGTAGGGACCGAGGGCGTAGGGCCGGCCGCTGAGCAGTACCAGCACGACCGGGGTGCCGGTGGCCAGCACCGCCTCGAGCAGTTGGGGCTGGTCGCCGGGCAACCGCAGGTCCGGCACGTCGCAGCCCTCGCCGGAGGTGCCCCGGCCGAACAGTCCGGCCCGGTCGCCGACCGCGACCACGCACACGTCCGCGCGCCCGGCGGCGGCCACCGCGTCGTCGATGCCGGCCAGGTCGCCGCCGGTCACGTCGCAGCCGGGGGCGTGCTCGACCAACGCGGAGCCGAGCTCCGCGGTCAGCGCGTCGAGCAGGGTCGGGATGTCCACCCCGAGCGGCAGTTCCGCGTGCTGGCTGCCGACGTGGCTGGGGAAGGTGTAGCAGCCGAGCATCGCGTCGACGGTGTCTGCCTGCGGGCCGATCAGCGCGACCCGGGCGCCCGCGGCCAGCGGCAGCGTGCCGTCGTTGCTCAGCAGGATCACCGACTCCCGCGCGATCCGGCCGGCGAGCTCCCTCGCGGGTGGCGGATCCAGCGACATCCGTCCGTCCACAGTGGGCTGTTCCCAGTCCGGGTCGAGCAGGCCGAGCGCGAACTTCTGCCGCAGCACCCTGGTCACCGAGAGGTCGACAACGGACTCGTCGACCAGTCCGGAGCGGACCGCGGCGATCAGCGGCTCGCCGTAGCACCGGACGTTGGGCAGTTCGACGTCCACGCCCGCGGTGAGCGTCAACGCGGCCGTCTGCTCCGGCCCGGCGGCGAGCCCGTGCTGGGTCTGGACGAACCCGATGGCGAAGTAGTCGGAGACCACGGTGCCCTCGAAGCCCCACTGCTCCCGCAGGATGCCGGTGAGCAGGTCGCGGTCGGCCGCCGGCGGCACCCCGTCGATCTCGGCGTAGGAGTTCATCACCGACCGCGCGCCGCCCTCGGTCACCGCCAGCAGGAACGGCGGCAGCAACACGTCGGCCAACTCGCGGCGACCGATCGCCACCGGGCCGAAGTTGCGCGCGCCCCGGGAGGCGGAGTAGCCGACGAAGTGCTTGAGCGTGGCCATGAGCCCGCTCGACTCCAGGCCGCGCACGTAGGCGGTGCCCAGGGTGGCGACCAGGTACGGGTCCTCGCCCATGGTCTCCTCGGTGCGGCCCCAGCGCGGGTCGCGGACCACGTCGAGCACCGGCGCGAGTCCCTGGTGGACACCGAGTTCCCGCATCATGGCGCCGATCTGGCCGGCCATGTCGCCGACGAGGCCGGCGTCGAAGCTCGCGCCCCAGGCCAGCGCGGTCGGGTAGATGGTCGCGCCCCAGGCCATCAGCCCGGACAGGCACTCCTCGTGCACCACGGCCGGAATGCCGAAGCGGCTCGCGGCCATGATCTCCGCCTGCATCACCGCCATCCTGGCGGTACCGGCGACCGGGGTCACGGGTGCCGAGCCCAGCGGCCGGGTGAGCTGACCGAGGCCCTGTTTGATCACCGCCGGCCAGTCGAGCTGGGCGTCGACCAGGTCGTGCTGGAACGGCGCGACGTCGTCGTCCCCCTCGGACATGCCGAGCCAGATCGAGTACAGCTGGGCGACCTTCTCCGACAGGGTCATCCGGCCGAGCAGATCGGCCACGCGCTCGTCGGTCGGGCGTCGGGGGTCCCGCCACGGCTCCACGACCGTCGCCGCCCCCTCAGACTCGTTGAGCATGCCGCTATCCCGTCCCTCATGTTCCGAAATTTTTCGGAACCAACACCTCCACGCTAACCCTCCTATTACGGCCGCATCAAGGGATTGACGCCCCGCAGACACCGTCGTAGCCTGCGACCTGAGTCGTCGCAAGTATCGTTCATACTCCGAAACTTTTGTGATCGCGCGCTGGGGCCGATCACCAAGACCGGCGATCCCCGGCTCGGCAGCAGGTAACCTTCCGGAAGTGTTTCGGGAATCGGAGGCGGACCAGCCAGTGAGTACTGACGGGGAGAAGAAGGTCACGATCACCGTGATCGCTCAGGAAGCCGGGGTCTCGGTGCCCACGGTATCCCGGGTACTCAACGGCCGGTCGGACGTGTCGCCACAGACCAGGGCCAGGATCGAGGCACTACTGGCCCAGCACGGCTACCGCCGGCGGGTGTCCAGGAGACGGGAGAGCGCCGGGCTGATCGACCTGGTGTTCAACGACCTGGACAGCCCGTGGGCGGTGGAGATCATCCGCGGCGTCGAGGACGTGGCGCACGCGGCGGCGATCGGCACCGTGGTCAGCGCGGTGCACCGGCACTCCGGGGCCACCCGGCAGTGGCTGGAGAACCTGCGGGCCAGGGCGTCCGACGGGGTCATCCTGGTGCTGTCCACGCTGCAACCGGCCCACCAGGCCGAGCTGCGCAGGCTGAACGTGCCCACGGTGGTCATCGACCCGGCCGGCGGACCGGCGCTGGACGTGCCGACCATCGGCGCGACCAACTGGGCCGGCGGGATGGCCGCCACCGAACACCTGACCGCGCGGGGCCACCGCCGGATCGGCTTCATCGCCGGCCCGCCGGGGCTGCTGTGCAGCCGGGCCAGGCTCGACGGCTACCGGGCCGCGCTGGACGCGGCCGGTATCGAGGTGGACAACGCGTTGATCCGGCCGGGCGACTTCTACCACGAGTCCGGCTTCCGGGGCGCGACCGAGCTGATGGACCTCAAGCAGCCGCCGACGGCGATCTTCGCGGCCAGCGACCAGATGGCGCTCGGCGTGTACGAGGGTCTGCGCCAGCGGGGGCTGCGGGTGCCAGAAGACGTGAGCGTGGTCGGGTTCGACGACCTGCCGGAGGCCCGCTGGTCCTCACCGCCGCTGACCACCGTGCGCCAGCCGCTGACCGAGATGGGCATGCTGGCCGCGCGCACCCTGCTGCGGCTCGCCCGCGGGGAGCAACCGGACAGCCCACGGGTCGAGCTGGCCACCGACCTCGTTGTCCGGGACAGCACAGTTGAACACTCTGGGTAATTGTTGCCGAACGTAACGTCGCGATTTAGCTCGGCAGAACCCATTTCGTGCGCGCAGGGCAACGACCTCATCCACCGTTTGAACGGTCCTGGCGGCATTTGGATGACATGCGGTGACAGGGCATCCCGTGCGCTGCACCGTATAGGACATGGTGGGGAGCAATCTTGGCGAGCTGCATGGGCGGCTGCTCGTCCAATGTCAGCCTGGGCAGGCAAAGAACGCGGCGCGTGTGGCGACCGCGCACGACACCGGTCTGGTACTCACCGGCCGCACCCCGAGACCCGTGGTGCGGGCCCTGCGTGAGCACGGCTTCACCGGTCCGATCCTGTGCGACGCCAACCGCTACTCCGGCAGACGCCGCTCCACCGCGGTGTCCGGCCCACACGCGGCCTGGACCGCCGAACAGCAGGACCTCGGCCTGGTCGCGGTCACCGACTCCGGCTACCTCGCCGAGCACGACTGGGGCGGCCTGCGCCGGATCCTCACCGAGGCGGCCCGCCAGCCGGGCCAGGTCATCCCGATGCTGCCGCTGGCCGCGCGCTGGTTCGAGCACTCGGTCGACGGCCTGGTGGCCGAGCTGAACCACTTCGGCCTGCCGGCGGCCGTCGCCATCGAACACCCGAAGGACCCGTTCAGCGTGCGGTACCTGATCAGGGGATTCCTGTCCCTGCTGGCCGCCGACGTGCCGATCCTGCTGCTGCGCGCCGACATCTCGGCCATCGCCGCGAGCTTCCACGGCGCGCACACCGCCGCCATCGGCACCACGACCGCGCTGCGCCACGTCTATCCCCGAGGCGGACCGGGCGCGCCCCGATTACCGTCGATCGCCGCCTTCGTCCCCCCGCTGCTCGATCACCGCCCACTACCCACCCTCGCGACCCAGACCCCACCCGGCTGGAGTTGCGACTGCCCCGAATGCGCGGGCCGGCCGCTAGCCACCCTGGCCCGCTCCCCGCGCCCGGAGGCCTCCGCGTTCAGACACTCGCTGAGCGCCCAACTCACCCTTTATGACCGGCTGCGGCATCGTCCCGCGCCGATCGCCGCGTGGCACGAGCTGTGCGCTACCGCGCTCGCCGAGCACCGCCGGCTGGCGGAGAACCTGCCGGACTGGCACACCCCGACCAACCTGCGCGCCTGGTACCAGCTGACCCGCGACGCGGTGCCCGACGGCGCCCCGCTCCCACACCAGGACGAACGCGCCCACGGTTGAGCGGTTCACCCCCGGGTTCCCGGACCGCGCGTCGGCGTCAGCCGGCGTTGTGGCTGATGATGGCCTCGACGTCGGCGGTGCCGTCGAGTACCGCGCTGGTGATGTCGGCCAGGCGACGGTTGTTTGCGCGGGCGTAGGCACGCAGCGCGGTGAACGCCTGCTCGGGGGTGAGGGTGCCGCTGTGCGCGGCGAGCATGCCCTTGGCCTGCTCGATGATGACCCGGGTGTTGAGCGCGGTCTGCAGTTGTTCGGTGAGGATCTCGGCGTGGTCGATGCTGCGTTGCTGCAGGATGCCGATGGTGGCCACGTCGGCGAGCGCCTGGCCGAGCTCGGTCGAGACCGGGCGCACGCCGGCGGACTTGGTGTTGAGCAGCGACAGGGCGCCGATCACCTCGCGGCGCAGCCGCATCGGCAGGGCGTGGGTCGCGGCGAAGCCGCAGAGTTCGGCCGCGGCGACGTATCTCGGCCACCGGGGGGCGTCTGCCGCCAGGTCCGGGCTGAACACGGGCTGCCCGGTGTGCACGCACTCGACGCACGGGCCGCCCTCGGTGTCCGCGGCGAACACCTCGATCAGCTCGGCCTTCTCCGAGGACGCGGCGGCCATCCGCACGCCGCCACGCTGGTCGGCGAGCAACACCCCGGCGGCGTCCACCTCGAGCAGGTCCACGCAGTAGTCGGCGAGCATGTGCAGGAACTCGGCGAGGTCGAAGTCGTCGACCAACGTGTCCGCGAGGCTCACGAACGCGCGCGAGACCCGGCGCTCCCGAAGCGCGGCCGCCTCCCCGCCGGCGACGACGGTGTCCGCCAGTCCTGGTGTCTCTGCTGGTTCGCGATTCATCCGGGTCACTCCCCGTTGTCCAGCCGCAAACGGCGCTCAATGATGTCTTTCGCGACCTCGACCAGCGCTCGCTGATGGGCGAAGGCGTGTCCGCGGATGCGCAGCAGGGCCTCCGGCAAGCTCACCTTCAGATCCACCGCGACCATACCGGTCGCCTGGTGCACCTCGGCCTGAATGTCGACCAGCGTTGGCAGCGTCATCGGCGCGACACCGTGCAGGTCCTGGAGGATCGTGTCGGTGGCGGCGTCGGCGAGCAGCAGCGCGTCGGTCAGCTGGGCCGGCGTCAACGCCCCGGCCGCATCACGGTGCAGTTCCAGCATTCCCAACCGGACCGCGCCGATCTGCAGCGGGAAGGCGAACACGGCCACCGCGCCCGCGGTCACCGCGTCCGCGGTGAAGCCGGGCCAGCGGGCACCGTCCGAGGTCAGGTCCGCGACCAGCACCGGGCGCCGCCGCTCGTAGGCGTCGACGGACGGTCCGGCCCCGGCGGTGGTGGCCAGGTCGTCCAGTCGCACACCGAGCGCGTCGCTCGCGTACACCATCGCACCGCCTCCGTTGGCTCTGGTTCCGCCCAACATCCGGATCCGTGCGCCGGTCACCGCCAGCTCGGCCACACACAGATCGCAGATCTCGCGCAGCACACCCGCCGCGGTGTCGTGCACCGCGAGCAGGGTCTGCAGGTGCTCGCGCCGGTCCGCGCTCATCACACCGCCCTTCCCGACACCCGCCTCGTGAGGCGGATGTGGCGGTCACTCTAGTGCCGTGTCCGACCGGAGACCGATTACCGCACGACGCGGAACCGATCCGGTGGTTGACAATCCGTAATCGGTGCGAGGTCCCCCCGAACGGGCAATGTCCTGCCGACGCCGCTGCTCCATTCGAGCCATACTGTTTCGCCAGGTGACCGGATGATTTCGGTCAGTGCGCGCCGCTCTTAACGATCGCGTTACGTACATCTGTGCGCTTTTTTCCGGACACCAAACGAACTTAGGCTCCGGCAGGTTCGAACCGCCATGGGAGGCCCGCCAGATGCCAAGCAGACGCCTACGAGTCGTCGGTCCATCGATGGTCATCGCCGCCGCGACCGCGGTCACGATGGCCGGTGGCCCGGCGGCGCTCGCCGAGGAACCGGCCGCGCCGACGATCAGTGAGCTGCACTACGACAACCTCGGCACGGACACCGGTGAGGCGCTGGAGGTCGAGGCACCGGTCGGGTTCGACCTGACCGGCTGGCAGCTCGCCCTCTACAACGGCAACGGCGGCGCGGTGTACAACACCCGCGCGCTGTCCGGCACGGTCGACCAGACCGGCGTCGTGGTCGCCACCTACCCCACCGACGGCCTCCAGAACGGCTCCCCCGACGGCGTCGCGCTCGTCCGTCCGAACGGGACGATCGCGGAGTTCCTCAGCTACGAGGGCCAGCTGACCGCCGCGAACGGCCCGGCCAGCGGCGCGACCGCCACGGACATCGGGGTCGCGCAGGCCGCCGACACCCCGGTCGGCCACTCGCTGCAGAAGGTCGACGGCGTCTGGCAGGCGCCGGCGCCCCACTCCTTCGGCGCGCGCAACACCCCCGGCGAGGACCCCGGCCCGGACCCGGTCGGCTGCGACCTCACGGTCACCAACACGATCGCGCAGGTGCAGGGCACCGGCGACGCCTCGCCGCTGGTCGACACGCAGGTGGTGGTCGAGGGCGTGGTCACCGCCGACCACCGCACCGGCGGCTACCACGGCCTCTACGTGCAGACCGAGGGCTCCGGCGACCGCGCCCCTGCGCCGGGCACCGCCGCCGACGCCGTGTTCGTCTACCTGACCAACAACACCGCCAACCACCCGAACGTCGCCATCGGCGACCAGGTGCGGGTGCGCGGCACGGTCGGCGAGTACTTCGGGCTCACCCAGGTCACCATCGGCGCCCGCACAGACGTGCAGGTCTGCGCGAACGACGCGCCGCTGCCCGCCGCTGCCCCGCTCGGCCTGCCGCTGGACGCGGCCGCGCGCGAGTCGGTCGAGTCGATGGTGGTGGCCCCGGTCGGCGACTTCGCCGTCGCCGAGGTCTACAACACCAACCGCTTCGGCGAGGTCGTGCTCACCGCGGGCGACCAGGCCGCGCGCATCCCGACCGACCTGCACGCGCCGGGCACCCCCGAGGCGCAGGCGCTGGCCACCGCCAACGCGCTGGGCAGGCTGCTGGTCGACGACGGCCGCACCACGAACCTGTCCAACGCCGGCGAGGCGCCGCCGTATGTCTACCCGGACGCCCCGCTGCGGGTCGGCGACCAGGTCGAGGCGTTCGGCCCGACCGTGTTGTCCTACGGGTTCGACGAGTGGCGGCTGCAGCCGACCACCCCGGTGAACGCCACCACCCCGGCCATCGACCGGACCACGTTCAAGCAGACCAACCCGCGCACGGCCGCACCCGAGGACGTCGGTGGCGACCTGCGGCTGGCCAGCTTCAACGTGCTCAACTACTTCGTGCACTTCGGCGGCGAGGCCAGGGGCGCCAAGGACGAGGCCGGGCTCGCCAAGCAGCAGGCCAAGATCGTCTCCGCGATCGGCGCGCTGGACGCGGACGTGGTCGCGCTGGAGGAGATCGAGAACTCCGCCCGCTTCGAGGACAACGACCCGCAGCTGGCGCTCACCCGGCTGGTCGGCGCGCTCAACGCGGCGCAGGGCGCCGGCACCTGGGACTACGTGCGCTCGCCCGCCGAGCTGCCCGCTGCCGAGCAGCAGGACTTCATCACCACCGCGATCATCTTCAAGCCGGCGGCGGTGACGCCGAAGGGCGCGTCCCGGTCGATCAACGACGAGACGGTGTGGTTCAACGCCCGCGAGCCGATCGCACAGACCTTCACCGCCGGCGACGCGACGTTCACCGTGGTGGCCAACCACCTGAAGTCGAAGTCCACTTCGGACTCCGCGACCGGGGACAACGCGGACACCGGTGACGGCCAGGGCGCGTTCAACGGCGACCGGGTCCGCCAGGCGCGGTCGCTGGCGTCCTTCGTCGCGGGCCTGCGGGCCGACAGCGGCAGCGAGGACGTGTTGCTGCTCGGCGACTTCAACGCCTACACCCAGGAGGACCCGATGCGGGTCCTGCACGACGAGTCCTATGTGGACCTCAACGACACCGGCAAGGCCAGCTACGTGTTCGGCGGCGAGTCCGGCTCGCTTGACCACGCGGTGGCCTCGCCGTCGCTGGCGCAGCGGGTGACCGGGGTCGACGTGTGGCAGATCAACGCGCACGAGTCGTTCGCGTTCCAGTACGACGGTTTCCCGACCTTCTACGCCGCCGACCCGTACCGGGCCAGCGACCACAACCCGATCGTCGTCGGCCTGGCCACCTCGGCGCAGGGCCCGGCGGAGCTGAACCTGTTGGGCATCAACGACTTCCACGGCCGGCTGGAGTCACTCGGCGAGGGCGTCGGCGGGGCAGCGCAGCTGGCCGGGTTCGTCGACGCGCAGCGCGCGGAGAACCCGAACACGCTGTTCCTCTCCGCCGGGGACAACATCGGCGCGTCCACGTTCGTCTCCGCGATCGACGAGGACAACCCGACGCTGGACGCGTTGAACCTGATGGGCCTGGACGCCGCCGCGGTCGGCAACCACGAGTTCGACAAGGGCATGACCGACCTCACCGAGCGGGTCATCCCCCGCGCGGAGTTCCCCTACCTCGGCGCGAACGTCTACCGGGGTGACCAGCGCGCGCTGGAGGCCTTCACCGTGCGCGAGGTCGACGGCGTGCGGGTGGGCATCGTCGGCGTGGTGACCGAGCAGACCGCGTCGCTGGTCAGCCCGGACGGGATCGCCGGGATCACCTTCCGCGACCCGGTGGCCGAGGCCGAGCTGGTCGCCGGTCAGCTCAAGGACGGCGACGAGGCCAACGGCGAGGCCGACGTGGTGGTGCTGCTCGCCCACGAGGGCGCGGCCACGGAGAACATCGACTCGGTCGACGAGCTGCGCGCCGACCCGGTGTTCGGCGAGTTCATGGACCTGAGCGCGAACGTGGACGTGCTGATGTCCGGGCACACCCACCAGCCCTACGCGTTCACCGCGCCGATCCCGGGCACCGACCGGCTGCGGCCGGTGATCCAGGCCGAGGAGTACGGCCGCAGGCTGGGCAGGGCGACGCTGACCGTGGACCGGACGACCGGCGACGTCCTGACCACCGGGGCGCAGTTGCTCGACGTGGCCGGCGGCCAGGAGAACCCGGCGGTGGCCCAGCTCGTGGCCGACGCCAAGGCCAACGCCGACGTGCTCGGCCAGCGGCCGCTCGGCTCGATCACCGCCGACGTCAACCGGGCCAAGAGCCCCGACGGCGCCGACGACCGGGGCAGCGAGTCGGTGCTCGGCAACTTCATCGCCGACGTCCAGCTCGCCGGCACGGCCGACGATGGCCGGGGCGGCGCGCAGATCGCGTTGATGAACCCGGGTGGGCTGCGGGCCGACCTCACGCACGCGCCCGACGGCGTGGTCACCTACGCCGAGGCGTTCGCGGTCCAGCCCTTCGCCAACGACGTGGTGACCCTGTCCTACACCGGTGAGCAGCTCAAGCAGGTGCTGGAGGAGCAGTGGCAGCCGGACGGCGCGTCCCGGCCCAAGCTGCACCTTGGCGTGTCGACGGGCTTCCGCTACACCTATCTGCCGGACAACCCGGCGGGTGAGCGGATCACCTCGATGTCACTGAACGACACGCCGATCGAGCCGACCGGGACCTATCGGGTGACGGTGAACTCGTTCCTGGCCGCCGGTGGGGACAACTTCTTCACCCTGGCCGAGGGCACCGACCGGGCGACCACCGGTGACAACGACCTGACCATGCTCACCGCGTACCTGGCGGCGAACTCACCGGTCACCGCCGACGTGGCGCCGAGGGCGTCGATCGGCGAGCCGGAGCCGGCGTGCACCGAGACCATCACCGGCCTTCGGCTGTGGAAGGTGGAGGTGACCAGCGGGCAGACCTGCCTGGCCGACGCGGTGGTGCTCGGCTCGGTGACCGTGCGCGGTGGCGCGTCGCTGACCGCGACCGACGGCACCATCCTCGGCACGCTGACCGCGAAGTCGGCGGAGCGGGTGACCGTGACCGGCACGCAGGTGCTCGGCCTGGTGACGATCACCGGCACGACCGAGGCGGTCGCGATCGAGACCGCCACGGTGACCGGCACGCTGACCCTGCGCGACAACCAGGGCGCGATCACCCTCGACGGCTCGACGTTCACCGGACCGGTGACGCTGACCGGCAACCGAGGCGGCGTCCTGGTGGCGGCCAACCACGTCCGCGGCGTGCTGACCTGCCAGAACAATGACCCGGCACCGACCGATGAGGACCGGGCGAACACCGTGCGCGGCGCGGTGGTCGGCCAGTGCCGGCAAATGTGACGATTTGTCCGTGACGACGGCCCGTTCGATGAGCACATCGGACGGGCCGTCGTTATTTTGTGACCTGACATAGATCACATCGTGCGAGGATTCACCCTTCCCGCGTGATCCAGTGTTGGAGGGCGTCGTGTCGGAAGAGTCGGAAGATCGGACCAGCAACCGGACTGATGTTGACAAGGCCCTGCTGGGCCACGCGACCTATCGCAGCCTCGGTGAGCAGCGACTGTCACCGGGCGAGGAGAGATTCGAGAAGTCCCGGCGCACGGTCGGCCTGTGGCTGGCGCCGCTGGTGTCCGTGGTGTTCCTGCTGCTGCCGCTGGACATGCCCGACAACCAGCAGACCCTCGCCGGGGTGCTGCTCGGGGTGATCATCCTGTGGGTCACCGAGGCGGTGCCGATCCCGATCGGCGGCCTGATCGGGGTGGCCGCCATCGTGATCCTCAACGTCGTGCCACCGGACGACGCCCTCGGCCCGTTCGGCTCGTCGACGGTGTTCACGTTCATCGGCGCGTTCATCCTGGCGCAGGCCATGCTCAAGCACGGCGTGGCGCGGCGGTTCGCGTTCCGCATCCTGGCGATGCCCAAGGTCGGCAAGTCGACCACCGGGGTGATCGTCGCCTTCGGCGGGATCACCTGTGTGTTGTCGGCGTTCGTGTCCAACACCGCGACCGTCGCCATGCTGCTGCCCACCGCGCTCGGCATCCTGTCGGTGATCGCGAAGCTGCTGCAGGAACGTGGCCTGGTGGCGGCGAACTTCGACCCGCTGCGGCTGCGCGTCGGTGCCGCGCTCATGCTGATGCTGGCCTACGGCGCGAGTGTGGGTGGCCTGCTGACCCCGGTCGGCAGCCCGCCGAACCTGATCGGCCGAGGGCTGATCGAGGAGGCGACCGGCAAGCGCATCTCCTTCGCCGAGTGGATGGGCGCCGCGCTGCCGATCTGCGCGCTGATGTTCGTGGTGCTGGCCGTGGTGCTGTTGTTGTTGAACCGCCCGGAGATCAGGCGCATCGAGGGCGTCGAGGAGTACGTCGCGCAGCAGCGCGCGGAGATGGGACCGCTGTCGCGGGCGGAGAAGAACACGCTGATCGCGTTCGGCATCACGGTGACGCTGTGGATCTTCCCCGGCGTGATCGCGCTGATCTTCGGCACCGAGTCCGCTGTGTACGCCGAGATCTCCGACCGGCTCGACGAGGGCATCGTGGCGGTGCTCGGTGCGAGCCTGCTGTACCTGCTGCCGGTCGACTGGCAGAAGCGCGAGTTCACCCTGCGCTGGCGGGACGCGGCCGAGATCGACTGGGGCACGATCGTGCTGTTCGGCACGGGCATCATCTTCGGCTCGCTGCTCGCCTCGACCGGTCTCGCGGAGACCATCGGCAACTCGGCCTCCGAAGGGCTCGGCCTGTCCAGCGCGGTGACGATCACGATCTTCGCGGTGCTGCTGGCGATCATCGTGTCGGAGACGACGAGCAACACGGCGTCGGCGGCGGTGGTGGTGCCGATCATCATCCCGGTGGCGGTGGCGGCCGGGGTGGACCCGTTCGTGCCGGCGCTCGCGGCGACGTTCGCGGCGTCGTTCGGCTTCATGTTGCCGGTGTCGACGCCGCAGAACGCCGTGGTCTACGGCTCCGGCGCGGTGCCGATCACCACGATGATCCGCTCCGGGGCGTCGTTCGACGTACTCGGCGCGATCCTGATCATGGTGGCGATCCCGGTGATGGTGGCCGCGATCGGGATTGGCAGCTAACCGGATTCGCGCGGTGGCGGTCGGTAGTGTTTCGGCATGGCGCAGGACGAGGCCAGGCTGGTCGCCGGCCGCTACCGACTCGTCGAACCGTTGGGGCGCGGCGGCATGGGCGTGGTGTGGCGCGCGCACGACGAACTGCTCCACCGGGTGGTCGCGGTCAAGGAAGTCCACCTGCGGTTCGGGCTGGCTGAGCAGGCCGAGTACGCGGCGGCGCGTTCACTGCGAGAGGCGCGCGCCGCCGCCGGCCTGCGCCACCCCGGCATCGTCGCCGTGCACGACGTGGTCATCGAGAACGGCCAGCCGCTGATCGTGATGGAACTGGTCGCCGGGCAGTCGTTGGCCGAGGTCGTGCGCGGCCGAGGACTGTCCGGCGAGGCACAGGTGGCGGCGATCGCGCGGCAGGTGCTCGACGCCCTGCGGGCCGCGCACGCCGCCGGGATCCTGCACCGGGACGTCAAGCCGGCCAACATCCTGCTCGACGGTGACCGCGCCGTGTTGACCGACTTCGGCATCGCGGCGGTCAGCGGGGCCACCGCGCTGACCGAGACCAACGCGTTGGTCGGGTCGCCGGAGTACCTGGCGCCGGAGCGGGTGAACGGGCAGCCGGCGACCGAGGCGTCGGACCTGTGGTCGGTGGGCGTGACGTTGTGCGTGCTGCTGCGGGGCGAGTCGCCGTTCCAGCGGGAGGACACCCAGTCCACGTTGGCCGCGGTCCTCACCTACGACCCGCCGCCGGACCTGTCCGCCGGGCGGTTGTGGCCGGTGATCGAGGGCCTGCTGCGTAAGGACCCGGCGCACCGGCTGACCAGCGGGGCGGCGATGGAGTTGCTCGGCGGCGGGGTGCCGACCACCACGCTGACCCCGGTGGCGTCGCCGCGATCCCGTCGGCGGCACCGGATCGTGGCGTTGCTGGCGGTGTTCCTGCTGGTGGTCGGCGGCGCGGTGACCTGGGTGCTGTTGCCGACCGGTGAGACGGCCGCTGACCAGTCGCCACCGTCCGGGTCGCCGTCCGGGTCGGTGTCCGACGCGCCGGGGGCGCCGCCGGGGTTCACCAGGTACGAGGATCCGGCCGGCTACTCGCTGGCCGTGCCGCGTGGCTGGTACGGGGAGTCCTACGAGCAGGAGACGGACTGGTCGGCCGGCAACGACCAACGCAACACCCTGTGGATACACGTCGAATGGCAGGACGACGCCGAACCGAACGCCTCCCAGTTCATGCTCGCCTTCGAGCGCGGCGAGTTCTCCGCCTCTCCGGTGTCGGAGTATCAGCGGCTGAGGTTCTCCCCCGGGATGAGGGTGGCCGAACTGGAGTGCGTTTACCAGTACACCAAGGATGGCGCGACCTACGCGCACGACCTGCTGCGCACGATCATCACGGAGTCGGGTCGGCGGTACACGCTCACCCTGGCCGCGCAGACCACCGACGGCGCGGCCGCGACCGAGGCCATGTGGCAGGACAACCTGGCCCGGATCACCACGATCCTGAAGAGTTTCCAGGTCGAGTCGTGACAGAAGACGGGCTCGCCGCGGCACCTGATTCTGGAGGGCTCCCACGTCACATGAACGGGGAACCGTTGCGGGGTTCCCCGTTCATGCCCCTACATTTCTCTCCTACTTCTTGTTATCCGCCGACCCCGCCATTTCAGCAAAGTTGGCCCAGCCGCCCTCATTCACTATCCCGGATATTGCATCCTGGTTCGCTTCCGAGATACCGCTTCCCTCCTCACGAACCTGACTTGGTTGAGACTGGGACGGCGCAATCTCCCGGGTCTCGGTGTCGATTCTGGAAACTGGCATGTTGCCAGCGCTGAAGCCGACTCGCGATCTGGCATCGTCATAGACGGTGACATTTGGCGAGAACACACCTCCACCGAACTCGGCGGCCACACCGGTAGGTCGACCATACTCATCGTAGGACATGCCAACAAAGCCCACCGAGGTTTCGATCGACTTCCCTTCCTCCGGCGGCTTGTTCGACAGCCCGAAACTGAGGTCGCGACCCGGACCAAAACTTACCAAACTATACCCGCCGCCGAATGTCTCGGTCTGCCGACCATCGAGCGAATAGGACCGACCGTAGCTTCCGCAGACGCCACCTCTGCAGCCCGTTCCAGTAAAATCGGCCGTCATTTTTCCGAGACCGAGATAGTCCACAACCGAACCCCACCAGGAAGGTTCGACCATGGTGGGATCCGCGAAGGTGACGGGATCCCCGAAAACGTCCATGTCGGGCAACGTTTCTGGCGAAACAAGGCCACCCAGATCCACTCCCACCGGAAGACCGCCGGCGTATGGGCTCTCGTCGATGAACGACGTGTCCCAATTCTCGGCCGGGACATCCGAGTAAAAGTCGCCGTACACGTCGCCGAGGTCGCCGGTGGAGGCGTCGCCGTATACGGAACCAGTGCCCAGATAGCCATCGACGTCGGCCGGACTCTCCTGGAAGTCGCCAACAGTGCCGTAATCCCCGAAGTCACCTTCGGCGGGACCGTTATCCTCATAGCTGTCGTAACTGTCGTAACTGTCGTAACTGTCATAGCTGCCGGCGTAGTCACTGCCGGCATAATCGCTACCGGAATAGTCACTGCCGCCGTAATCGCCACCGGAATAGTCACTGCCGCCGTAATCGCCACCGTCCGAGTAGGCGTTGGCTGTGGCCGCTCCCCATGGACTTGCCATGACGAAGGCAGCGAAGGCGACGACCGTCAGAACGGCTTTCAACGGTCTGGCCGTTCGCCGCTCGACGGGCCCAGTACGCTTTTCACGTCCGAGATGTCGCATCCCTCCTCCTCTCCTGTTTCCGCTCACCGGCGCGCCGTCGGCGCCGGTTGATCTGGGTGCCACGAGCAAGGCACCGAAGCGCCCTGCGGGCACGCTCTCAGTTCCTTCCGGTTCGCAAATCCCGCCGACGCCCCGTCTTCTCCGTCATCGGTAGCTGTAGCGGAGCTTCTTGGGCGCCGGCTCCTCAGCGGTGTCGCCGGTCTCGGTGGCGGGCTGGTCGGTAGCAACCGGGGGGCAAGGCACCATGTCGACCGCCGCGGCCTCGGTCACGGCGCAGGGCAGCAGAGTGGCCTGTTCGACCTCGGTGTCCTCCCTGCGCTGCGAATCGTCAGGACGTTCCACGGCGTCGTCCCGCTCGGCACGCTGCGACCGATGGTTGTCCCAACGACTACCCGCCGGCTCCGTTTCCTCGGTCTCCTCCGGCTCGGTCCCCGCAGGCTCCGGCTGCTCGTCCGTCTCGACCTCGTCAGCCGGTGTGCCATCGGCTGCATCGGTCTCGTCCGACTCGAGCCGCCAGGCGGCCCATGACCGAGACGTCCGCTCTTCCTCGACCTCACCGTTCTCGTCGGCCTCCGCCGACTCGCCGGCCTCCGGCTCGTCCGCCGCGGGTACCGGCTCCTCACCGGTCGGCTCCCGCGGCTCGATACCCAGCACAACCGGCACCAGTTGCACGATCGGCTGCGCGACCACGACGACCTCCCGGACCACCGGAATCGAAACCGGCTCCCGCGCGGGCGCCTCCGGCCGCCGAGGCCCGTCCGCCTCCGAGCGCTCGCCCGGACGCGCGACCCGTGGCCGGTCCGGCGCCGTCTCGGGACGCGACTTGTCGAGACGCGCCTTGTCCGAGCGCCCGACCGTCGTCGGCACCTTCGCCACTGCGCGTTCCAGCGCGATGGCGTCGGTCCCGGTCGGCTCCTTCGCCGGTTCCTTCGGCGCCTCGACGCTCAGTGCCTTGGCAAGCGCGCCGACGATCGGTTCCGCGATCAGCCCCGCACCGTCCACGTTCGGCTGGAACACCTCACGCGTCCGATGATCGGCCGCCGGGCCGCCCTTGCCCGCGCTCAGGTCGTTCACCGCCGGGTCCTCGGCGTAGGCCTCGCGGCCCTCGAGCGTCCTGGAGACATCGGCCAGCGTGGCGCAGTCGCAGATCCGCACCGCGCGGTCGATCGCCGCGTTGAGCCGCTGGCCGAACTCCCGCAACCGGGTCAGCTCGTCGGCGCTGAACTCCTCGAAACCGGCCGACCTGCTCGGGTCGACCAGGAACGGGTAGTTCGTCACCACGATCTTGGCGTTCGGCGCCTTGGCCCTGGTCGCGTCGAGGACCTGCAGGAGCCGCGCCGTCAGCGTGGGCGCCAGACCCGGCTGCGACTTCGCGGCCTGCTCCCGGTACAGCGTGTCAGCGCCCAGCGCGCTCAGCCCTGGCTCGACGGTCGCCAGCAACGTGTCGAACGTCGACTCGTCAGCCGCGCCGGCCGCGGCGTGCATGAGCTGGGCGGACATCGCGTCACTGCCACCGAAGCCGACCACGATCACGTCCGCGTCCGCGCGGACCTGGTCGAGCTGCGGACTGTTGACCACCTTCCCGTCCAGTTCCTGCGGTCCGAAGAAGTCCATCGTCAGCGCCCCGGATGCCGCCGCGACCTTGGTGTCGACCGCGAGATCCGGATTCGCGGCCACCACTCGCGCCAGTGCCTGTGCCGGCGCGGCCTGGCGGGACTGGTGGCGCGCGTCGTTCGCGTCGAAGTACGTGCCGTGCAGGCCCTCGCCGGCGATCTGGGAGTCACCGACGAAGTCGACCTTGACCGGCGGTGGCGTGTCGTCGGCCTGCGCCGTGGTCGCGTTGCCGAGGGACAGCCCGAAAGCCATCCCGCCGGCGATCAACGCCGGCACCGGCCAACGTTGTCGTCGAGCGCGCATAGTTCCCCACTTCCCGTCTTACCTACGGTGATCGAGTGATCACGTAGCGGGCAGGCTATGGCCGGGCCTCACCCCGCGTCGAGAGCGCGCGGGGTGGAAGATTCCTTCTTCTGCCAGCCGAAAACCCTTGTATCGCAGGAAATCAGGGAGTGCCGAGACGTAGCGGCGGCGATGGCGCCGGAGCGTCGAGTGCGCACGGGGTGGAACATTCCCGGTTTGTTGGCACACCCATATGCTTGACAGAAATCTGGGGGTGGCGCGTGCTGCGGGTGACGGTTCGCGGATCGGGTGTGCCGACCGTGGTGCTCGGGTCGGGCGAGACGTTGGTCATCGGCCGGGAGCCGCAGTCGGTGTTGCCGGAGCTGACCCCGGACACGCAGCTGCGTTACACGCCGCTGGTCCTGCCACAGTGTGCCGAGCACGTGTCGCGGCTGTTGGGCGAGCTGGAGATCGGCGAGGAGGTCGTGCGGCTGAGCTGGCGCGGTGGCACCGAGGCGCAACTGGCCAGCCTGCTCGACGCGCCCGGCGGCGCCCGCAGGGTCGTGCTCACCGAGGGCATGTCCGCACAGCTCGACGACGGCGAGAACCAGCTGACCGTGTTGCGCGGCAAGGTGATCCGACCCGACGTGCTCGCCGACCACCTACTGGTCGTCGAGGCGGCCAGGGTCGACACGCCGGCGACCAGACCGGTCCTCCAACCGGCGAGCGGCACCACGACCAGAGACGCACCTGGCCTCGCGCCGGACAGTCGGGAGTGGTTCGTCGCGCTCGCACTGGCCGAACCGTGGCTGGTCGGCGCGGACGACTACCCCAGGCCACCGACCAACCGCGAGATCTACGAACGGATACTCGGCTGGCACGGCTACGCGTGGAACCTCGAACGGTCCCAGCGGGTCGACGAGGCGATGCGCCGGGTGTCCAGGGTGGCCTTCGGTCCTCGGGACGACCCGTTCCGCGTGACGGAGGGCCGGCGGGTGAGCAACGTGCGGTTCGCGGTCGGCCGGCGGGCGGCCGAGGTTCGCCTGGTCACCGCGCAGGACCTGACCGAGGTGGGGCAGCGGCGGCGCTGACCCGGTGCGCTTCGCCGCTCGGCGGGCCGATCGTCGTTCTCGTCCCGCCAGACCCGAACGCGGGTCAGTCCTCCTGCTGCTGTTCCTTGATCGCGGCGCGGACCTCGTTCATGTCGACCTCGCGGACCTTGCCGATCAGCTCGGCCAGTGCCGGGGCGGGCAGGGCGCCTGGCTGGGCGTAGAGCACCACGCCGTCGCGGACCGCCATCACCGTGGGGATGGAGGAGATGCCGAACGCCTGCGCGATCTCGGTCTGCGCCTCGGTGTCCACCTTGCCGAAGGTGATGTCGTCGTGTTCCTCCGACGCCTTCTCGAACACGGGCGCGAAGCCGCGGCACGGTCCGCACCACGCTGCCCAGAAGTCGATCAGCACCGTGCCCTCTGCGCTCACCACGTCGTTGAAGTTGTCCTCGGTCAGCTCAACCGTCGCCATGCGTCCTCCCTTGGTCACTGGGCACAACGCCCGAACCGGGGCGACTGTTCCAGGAGGTGGCCGATCGACCGCGTCCGGCAGAATTCCGGCCATGGGTTTCCCGTCCTTCCCCGAACACCTGGCCAACCTGGACCCGGCCGCGTTGACGCGGTTGCTGGCGGCACGTCCGGACATGCTGGTCGACCCGGTGCCGCGCGGGTTCACGCAGCTCGCCCAGCGCCTCGGCGGTGACCACTCACTGTCGCTGGCGATGCGCACGCTGAACCGGGACACCGTGATCGTCGGGCTGACCTGCGCCGTGCTCGGTGACTCGGCGACGGTGCCGGCAGTGGTACGGCTGCTCGACGCGCCGGCGACCGTGGTGCGCGAGTGCCTGGCCGACCTGTGCGACCGCGGCCTCATGTGGATCGACGGCGAGCGCGTACACCTGCCAGACCGCCTGCGGGAACACTGGGCCGCGGAAGTCGGCGGCGATCTTCCGGCGGCCGAGATGGCGCAGCAGGTGCTCGCCGATGAACTGCGGGTGGTCGCGGCCGGGTTGGGGGTCGCCGTCGACGGGCTGCGCAAACCGGAACTGATCGCGCGGATCTCCGACGCGATGGCAGATCCCCGCCCACTCGCCGACACCATCGCCGCGTTGCCCCCGGACGCCCGTGACCGGCTCCACGACCTGTGCCACGACCACTTCGAGTTCGGGTTCGGCTACTCCGAGCCGGGCCGGGATGAACTGACCGACCTGCTGGTCCGCGCCGGCCTCGTGCTGCGCCCCGGCCGGCGGCCGGCAGTGCCCCGGGAGGTCGCGACCGCCTTCTGGCTGGCCCACGACCGAGCCACGATCACCGGCAGGCCGGCCATCGCCCCGGCCGAGCCGGCCGCACCGGGTGTGCGCCGCGCTTCGCAGGCAGCCGCCCGCGAGGCCGTCCGCGCCGTGTCCACCCTGCTCGACCAGGCCCGCGCGCAGCCACTGGCCGCGTTGAAGAAGGGCGGCGTCGGCCCCCGGGAACGCACCCGCCTCGGCAAGTACCTGTCGATGCCGGCCGACGAACTGGTGCTGTGGATCGACCTCGCGCACGCCGCCGGCCTGCTGGCCGAGGTCACGGCCGGTTACGCGCCGACCGACGCCTACCAGGACTGGCGCGCGGCCGCACTCAGCGGCCAGTGGGCGGCGCTGGTCACCGCCTGGCAGCACCTCGAACACGCCCCGCTGAACCGGGAAATGGACGGGGACAAGGAACACCCGCCGCCACTGCCCCTGATGTCGGGGGCCGGCGTGATCCGGCGGGCGCTACTGGCCGCGACCGGCGGCGACAGGTCGGTGCGCGCCGCGGGAGCGGAGATCGACTGGTTCTGTCCGATGCACGGCTACCCGCCGGCGCAACGCGACGAGAAGGTGCGCGCGGCCATGCGGGAGGCCGAGTTGCTCGGCGTGTTCGCGGGTGACCGCCGCAGCGAGCTCGGCGAGCACCTGCTCGCCGACGCCGAGGACGACGACCTGGCCACGCGCTGCGCGGAGCTGTTGCCCGAGGCACCCTGCGAGGTGCTCCTCCAGTCCGACCTGACCGCGGTGGTGTCCGGCCAGCCGAGCGCGGCGGTGTCGAAGCTGCTGGCCAGCTCGGCCGTCCCGGAGGCTCGGGGAACCGCCGAGGTGTGGCGTTTCTCCGAGCAGAGCGTCCGCGGCGCGCTGGATGTCGGCTGGACCGCGGCGGGTCTGCTGAGCGAGCTGGCCACGGTGTCCAGTCGCGCGGTGCCCCAGCCGCTGGAGTATCTGGTGCACGACGCCGCGCGCCGCCACGGCAAGGTGCGGGTGCGCGGCATGCGGTCGTGCGTCGTGGCCGACGAGGTGCTCATCACCGAGATCGCCAGCACCCGCGCGCTGGCGAAGCTACAGCTCAGTCGGGTGGCGCCCACCGTGCTGTCGAGCCCGTTCGAGATCGACCACGTACTCGAGCGGCTGCGGGTCGCCGGCCTGTCGCCGATGGCCGAGGACTCGTCGGGCGTGGTGATCGTCGAAACCCGCGCGGAACACGAGGCGCCGACCACACGCCGCGCCCGGACCGCCAAGCGGCCGACCAGCCACACGCCCGCCAGCCTGGCCGAACAACTGGTCGCCGACCCGGCCGCGGCGGCCGGGTCGGCGACCTTCGACCTGCTGGCCAAGGTCAACCGCTACCTCGACAAGACGGAACTGACGCAGCTCGCCGACGCGGTGGACCACCAGCTGAACATCCTCATCACCTACCGCGACAGGAAGGACGGGCGCGTCAACCTCCTGATCCAGCCGAACGGCGTATTCGGCAACCAGCTCGACGCCTGGTGCCACCTGCGGGAGGCCGACCACGAGTTCGCCATCGCCGACATCGAGACCGTCGTGGCCACCGGCTGACCGCGCACCCGCCGCGCGTCGCGCTGAGGTGTTCAGCCGCCCAGTCGCTCAAGCATCGTGTCGAAGGCCGCCGCGGTCACGATGGGGATGCCGTACCGCTGGGCCTTGCGTGCCTTGCCGGACAACGAATCCGGATCCGCGGCGACGAGCAGGCGCGTCCGCCTGGTCACGCCACGCCCGGTGACCGTCAACCCGGCGACGACGGCGCGCCGCTCCCAAGCCCCGCGCTCCCCACCCAGCTGCCCGGTGAACGCGACCGTGTCCCCGACGTCGAGCCGGAACCGGTCCGGCGCCTGGGGTTCCGCACCGGTCGCCGCGGCCCGCAACGCGGCGTCGACGTCGCCCGACGCAAGGCCGAGCAGGCCGGCGACCCGTAGCAGGTCGTGCCGCTCGTCGTCGGTCACGACCTCGTCCCGCAACGCCACCTGAGCGAGCGAGTTGAGGTATCGGTGGTGCAGGTCCATCGCCACGGCGACCGAGATACCCAGCGACTCGGCCAAGTCCAGCAACGCGTCCTGCTCGCTGGCCGACAGGTGCCGGTCGAGCAACGCCCGGTCGAGCAGGGCGAGGTAGTCGTCGGCGTGTGGCACGTCCGGTACCCCGGGCAACCGGTCGACGAGACGGGCGAGGAAGTCCGGTTGCCGAGTGCCGGGCGTGCTTCGGTGGTGGGTGCGCCCGCTCGGCTCTGGCAGGGCGGGCCAGGTGGGTTCGGTCGAGAACAGCGCCGACCAGGGCTCCGGCCGGTCGGCCAGCCGGATGAGGTGGCCGAGCAGTTCCGCCGCAGACCGCGCGTCATGCAGGGCGGAATGCGCCGCGACCTGCCGAATACCCACTATCGCGCAGCAGGCGGCCAATGACCGTGCCGAACTACGCAAATACCGGCCCGACAGGTTCATCGTGCACAGCCCGAGTTCGACGTCCACCGGCACCGACAAGCCGAGCCGGTCGAACTCGTATCGCAGGAACCGGGCATCAAATGCCAGATTGTGCGCGACGATTACCCGACCCTTGAGAAACATCGCAACATCCGGCGCGATGTCCGCGAAAGTGGGCGCCAACCGGACATCGCTTGCCTGAATTCCGTGCACGTGCTGCGGGCCGAGGTCGCGCTCCGGGTTGACGAGCGTGCTCCACTCGTCGGTGATCGCGCCGTCGCGGCCCACCAGGACGATACCGATCTCGGCAATGCGGTTGTGCCACCGACCCGCGAACAATCCGGTCGTCTCGACATCGACCACCGCGTACCCAACGGATTCCATCGCACCACTCCAGAGATTTGGGCAAAATTCGGCCGTACCCTGTTTCGCCGAACCGGAAGCCCGCGTTGCGTCCCTTATCGCGATGATACTGATCCGTAATCAGTACCGATGAAAGAATTCCGTGAAATACTGGGCGGTCAGGTGGTCAGCGCCGCCCTGGCGAACAGGGCGCCCGCTGATGTCGGCAGCTCCCGCCCTTCCCCGGGCCTGCCCTCCCACGCCAGTCCGCCAAGACGCCGCAGCAGACTGCTCATCTGCAACGTCGCGTCACCGGGATGAAGCACCGGGGTCCCGTCGCCGTGGGCCCAGCCGATCGCGCGGAGCAGTTCGACGACGGTCGCGTTGAGGTCGTCGGTGCTACGCGCGGCGGTCAGCAGCAGGAGGGCGAGCCCGCCGTGCGTCCGCCAGGTGTCCTTGGAACGCGGCGGGGTCTGGCTGGCGAGTTGCCACCACAGCGCGACCGGATCCGTGCGCACCTGGCTGCCCTTGGTGGTCAGCAACAGTTTCCCGCGATACTTGCGCAGCAGCCCGGCCCGCTGGGCCGACTCGCGCAGGTTCAGCACCGGCAGTGTCTGCACCTCGCGGTTCTTCTTACCGATCCACTCCTCGGCCAGATCGAGCGCGGCCACGGCCGCCTCGACGTGGGCCGGCGGGAGATAACCGGCGCCGGTCAACGTGATGCCGTCGGAACCGACATGATCCAGCAGCCAGGTGTACGGCCGCACCATGCGCGCGGCGGTTTCCGGATCGAGGTCCACCGGGGTGTCCAGGGCCGCGTCGGCGAGCAGCTTCCGCACCAACCGCTGGCCACTGGCGGTCCGGACCGCGTCCGTCAGCTCCCGGAGCGGCTCCGGCACAACGGCTGGACTCGATTCTTCCGCGAGTGCTCGGGTGATCTCATCGGCGTCGAACGGGGTCAGGGTGTACCCCGGGTCGGTGCCGTAGTACTCGCGGTAGGCCGCGAGCGCGTCCCGATGGTCAGGCCGGCTCGGGTCCGTGGCGGCGGCGACCAGTTCGTAGCCGGGGACCCCGCCACAGTCCTCGGGTGGACCCGGACGGCTCCCGGCGGTGCACACCGCCCGGGGCGCGGTGGCCGCCCGCGGCCGTACGGCCTCCAGTGCGACGGTGTGCTGCCAGTAGTCGCCGAAGTCGTAGATGTAGGTCAACTCGTCGCCGGCCTCGGCGAGCACCTCGTCCAGGCGGACCTCGTTCTCCGGGACGCCCTCGTCGCCCTCCTCGACGTCGAACGGGCACAGGAAGTTCTCGTCGCCGAGGGAGAACCGGTGCAGGTGGCTGTCGGTCCAACCGAACGCGACCTGGACGATGTCGTGCAGCTCGTTCAGGAACAGGTCCGAGGCGACCTCGAGCCGCCGCCACAACGGCGGCTCGGTCTCGTCCAGGTCCACACGCAACCGATAGGTGACGACATCGGTCCGGCGCGGTCGCCGTCGGGATGGCACCGCGAACGCGTCGGCGCCGGTACGCAGGAACCGCGGCATTTCGAACTGCTGGTCGCTACCTGTGCCCGTCGCCGCGGCGGTGAACCGCGCAACCAGCCCATGATCACGTTCGATGGCCATGAACCGACGCTATCGAGTGCCCGATCGGCGAGCAGATTCGCCATGCTCCAGACGGGTGACCCTCGTCAAAACGTGCACAAACACGAAATTTCCGCCATACGCTCAACTGGCGCGGTGTACCCGGACGGACACAGACAGTAGAATCGCCGCGCACCTGGGGAGGTACGGGGATGACGAACGCACAGCCGCCGTTGGGCAACGCCGGCTACTCGATCACCGGCAGCGGCGGTGGGGGCTCCGGCGGCAGGTACGTCTTCGCCTCACTGGAGGAACTCGACGCGATCATCGGCGAGTGGGCCAGGATCCGCGACGAAATCCGGCTTGACGGGCGAAGAATTATGCAAGCCCAGAACTTGATAAGACCACCCGCCGATGACATCATGAGCAGACTGCAACAAAGTGCCACAAACAGCTCTCTCGACAAGGCCCTGACCCATAACGCGGCCATGGTGACGTACGTGAACTCATACATTGAAAAACTGTCTACCGCGAAATCACTCTACGCTTCCGACGATGAACAAAATGCGGCACGGATGCGAGATGTTAATGAGCACTGATAAGATCAGTTCACGCATCCCGCTAATCGTAATATTGGCCTTGGCAGGCGCGCTGGGAATCGCCTGTTCGCCAGAGACGAACGGCACACCATCAACACCAACCAGCGAACAATCAGGACCGAACGATACCCGACACTCTGAGTCAGAGCCTGACGGTCCAGCCGAGAACACTCCTTTAGTGGCAAATCCACTAGACGCGAGCCACTTCATCGCCGACCCCTGCGCTGTACTGGACCAGGAACAACTGGCCTCACTCGGAGTGACCCGACCTGGAATCCCAGAGACCACCGGCGCCGTAGCAGAACAAGTTGGCCCATTCTGCTCGTGGCATGCCTCGGCCGAAGAAGACAGCACCATTGGAGTGGGATTCGTTACAGGCAACAACAACGGCCTGTCTGACACTTATCGCGGTCGCGACCAGTTTGAAGATTTCCGACCAACTGAAATAGATGAGTATCCGGCAGTATTCGCAAACAGTCCAGATCTCCGCTCATCGGGAATGTGCAACATAGTTGTCGGCGTCAGCGACTCATTGGCATTCAGCGCCACCGAGCAAGGTTCGCTGGATGCCTCGGGTTCCTGTGACCGGGCGGAACAGGTGGCGACGGCGGCGTTGGCGACGATCCAAGAGGGAAGCTGATGTTCGGGCTGATTGGTATGACCGGTGACGATATCTACCGGAACTTCACTGACGGAGACGGACCGAACGGGCTCTTCGCCGGTGCAGCCATCCTGAACGACATCGCCAAAACCTATGACACCCGGGCGACCGATATTCAGAGCCTGGTGGGCCGGATGGAGTCGGCTTGGGAAGGAGATGCGGCGGCGGCGGCGCAGCGGGGCGCGGGACCGGTGGCTGTCGAGCATCAGCTGTCGGGGATGGCATTGGGAACCGCACAGGATTTGACGAATCGGCAGGCTGGGTCGTTCAGTGAGGCCAAGGGGCGGGTGGTGCCCGTACCACCGACACCGGAGCCGATCAACCCGACGACTGTCTTCACCGATCCGACCGTGCTCATCGACCATGAGCAGCGGGTTGACGAGCACAGTGCGGCGGCGCAGAACAACGTCGATGTGATGAACGGCTACTCCAGCGCCTCCGACTACAACACCACCAACCTACCGGCCAGTTACGGTGCGCTGTCCGACGACAACGCCGGAATCGTCATCGGCTCGGATCACACCGCCACCGGCGCTGCCGGCTCGGTGTTCGAGACCAGCAGTGACTCCGGCGGTGACTCCGCCCGGGGTGCCGGGGGTGAGGGCTCGTCGCGGGTTGACGAGCGTCCGCAGGGTGACCGCACGCCGACGCCAGGGCCTGGCGGCACACTTCAGCCCGGGCCAGGCAATGGCTCGTCCGGCTCTGGCAGCGCGGGAAACACGCCGCCTCCGGGCATCACGACGCCCGACTCGTTCGTGCCCAATCCTTCTGGTCAACCTGTGCTGCCGACTGGTCCTGGTGCGGGCAGGGTGCCCGTCGGCGCGACTGGCGGACCACCGTTCGGCGGTGGCCCAGGCGTTGTGGGTGGTCCGAACCTGTTCGGGCGTCCGCACGGTGGCGTACCCGGCGGTGGTGCGCCCGGTGGTGGTGGCGCAGGCCCACGCGCCGGCGGAATACCAGGCGGCGGTGGAGCGCCAGGCGGGCCGGGTGGGCGCGTTGTCGGGGCGGAGCCGCATGGGCCGGTCGGACGACCGGGACCGACTGCCGGAACGGTCGGTGGACGTGGTGGTGGTGCGGGTATGGGCGGGATGCCGATGGGCGCGGGTGGTCGAGGCGGTGACAGTGAGGACGCCGAGCACAAGAGACCGGAATGGCTCGAAGGCGGCGATCCCGACGAACTGTTCGGCACCGACGTGTTCACCGCGCCGCAGGTCATCGGTGAGGACGACTGACGTGGTGCTACCCACGCCGGCCACCGTGCCGGCGTCGCTGCTGGCATGGCTGGTGGCTGACGCGAACCTCGGCGAACTGCACAAGACCCTGGCGCCCGAGGCCCAGTGGCTACCGACGGCCGGGCGCGACGCGCTCCGGCTGCGGGGCCAGGAGTTGATCGCCGAACTCGGCTGGCGGGACCGCTACGGCAGGCTGGAGCGGGAGGTCGCCGGCGCGCTCACCGTGTTGTGCCGGCCGAAGGTCGAGTACTACGGCTGGATCGCGCACGAAGGCCAGACCGTCGGAGTGCTCGCCGCCAGCGCCGGCCGGGAAGCCGTTTTCGCGGTCCGCCAGGCGGACTCGACGATCTGGCTGACCTCGGTCCACGCCACCCAACTCGCCGAGCGTCTGGTGGCGCAGATCCCGGTGGTGCCGGCCGGTCGAGGCAGGTCGTTCACCGTGTCCGCGAAGGAGGTGCGGTCGACCCGCCGGGACGGCCGGCAGCGCACGCCGTCCGGGGCCGGTGTCCGCCGCGCCGGGCCGGAGGTGCGGGACGCGCAACGGCTGGCGGCCTTGCCATCGACCGGACACGGCGAGCTGTCCGTGGCCAGCCGGGACGAGGTCGGCCGCCGGCACCGGGCACCGCGACCACTGCGGTACACCGACACCAGCGACGGCCGGTTCACGTTGTCGTTCCTCGACGGTGGGGACCAGGTGCGGGTGGCGCCGGCCGGGCGGGACGACCTGCTGCGTCACCTGACCCGAATGGCACAGACACTGAGCTAGTGCTCCATCAACGCGGTGCGACTGTCAGGCGAAGAACGGCCTCCGCCATGACCTCGACTGCCCGGTCGGCCCGCGCCGGGTCGAGCGGCACCGTAACCAGGTCGCTGCCGCGTGGGGGTTGCGTCTCCAGTCCGATGTGCAGGTTGCCCGGCGCGGACAGGTTGTCATGGGGCGAGACGTAGACGTCGAACGTCGAGCCGTCGCTGTCCCAGAACGTCACCGCTGGCAGGCCGGCGATCTCGGTCACCCTGCGGTCGCGGAAGAGGTCACCCTGCCCGTAGCCGCTGGGAGCGGTGCCCCAGCCGCCGGCGGAGACGTTGACCCTGATCACCAGTTCGTGTTTCGGCTCGACGAAGAAACAGTGCACGGCCCAGGTGACCGCGGTGTACGCCGGACCGAAACCGGCCTCGATGGCGTCCGCGAACACCGCGCACTGGCCGTGCCGGTTCGCGTCGGCCACGGCGAGAATCTCCGCAGGAGTGCCGTCCAGGTCGACCTCCTGGTACGGCTCGCAGTCGTCATCGTTTCCGTTGCTGAAGTGGACGCAGGCCCCCTTGGTGGCGGTGTCGTTGTCGTCCGGGCCGTAGAGCAACGGGCGTTGCGGGGTGGCGTCGGCCGGGCGGTCACTCGCGAGGGCCACGACCTGTTTCACCATGGCCGGAACGGCTTCGCAGTCGCCGACCGTCAGTTCGACGACCGTGGTGGCGAACCACTTGTGCGCAGTGCCGCTCGGCCCGTTGTCCCAGCTCGCTGTGCAGCTCTCGGAACTCTCGAGTACCTCGACCGCCTTGCCGGCGAGCTGCTGGGTCGGGCCAACCGGGTCGGGCGCCGACTCGTAGGTGATCGCCAGCCGAGAGCCGTGCCCGCCGCTTTGCGGTGCCGGCCGCCCAGAGCAGCCCGCGAACGGATCCTGCACACCGTCCGGTTCGAAGGTCAACGTCTTCGCCTCCGCACCGAGGGCCCGTGCAAGCAATGTGCAGCCGTCCCACCTGGCGTACGGATAGGACGCCGGGTCCATCGCGACACTGTCCGGGTCGCCCAGCTTGGCCACCGCGGCCTCGGCGAACCGGCGCGTGGTCACACACGGGTCCGTGCGTTCGTCGCCCTCGTGGGCGAACTCGATCGCCCGTACGGTACTCACCGGCACGACAACTCGGCACTCCTCGCCGCGGATCTCCTGGTAGGCCTTGGCATCGCCGATGGTCACCGGTGCGGCCAGGTACCGCGCGATGTGGACATAATGAGTGCCGACGCGCACCTTGACGCCTTTCTCCACCACGCCTGGTGAGTACGACGCGTCCGCGTGCAGCCGGCACGAGTGTGGCCCGGTGCGCATGGCCGTGGCCTCCGGTAATCCCTGCGATCTGGCGAACTCGACTCCGGGTAGCTGGCACGGGTCGAGCACGCGCAGTGCGGCGGTCACCGCTTCCATGTCCCGCCCAGCCGGCCGGGGAGTTCGTGTCTCCGTCGGCACGGTCACCTTGGTGGTCTGCTCAGCGGACGCGGCACGGTCGCCAGCGTCGTCATCGCTGTCGGCGAGCTGGATCGGCACGAGTACGGCAGCGAGCAGCACGACGGCCAGCACCGGAAATAGCAGCCAGAGCCAGTGTCGAGGCTCCTTCTGGGGTGGCTGTCGGGGTGGTTGGAACCGCGACCGCGGATACTGTCCTCGCGGACTCCAGGTCGGTTGGTTGGCATGACTCACGTTTTCCCCCAGGATCGCGACGAAGCCAACTTCAGTGTTGCGGGCCGGCGAGGCGCACACATCGTTGGCACGGAACGGAACATGGCCGGCGAAGTGCGGGATCGAGCACCACCGCCCGGCCGCACATCGACCAGCCGATCGGTATCCGCCGGAAGACCATCCGGTCGGCGTCGGGCAGGACGGCGTGCAGCCGGTCGGTGAAGTAGCCGGGCAGCCACGCCGGCCGGTCGGCGGACGCGGTCACAGCGGTGGGCCGGCCAGGAGCGCCAGGCCGCAGACCGCGAACCCGACCCACTCCAGGGTGGGTTCGAGGATCGAATGGCCCCAGCCGGCCTCGGTACCGTCGCCGGTCGACACGGGTCACTCCGGTGCCGGTGGCGTGACCCAGACCAGCCGGGCGGTCACGTCCGGGGCCTGGCACAGCGCCTGCCGAACCCGCTCGGGGCTGCGGAGACTGAATACTGAGCCGCGGCCGGCCACGGCGGTGGTGTGGTCGGCGAACGCCATGCCCCACGCGGCGATCCGGCCGTCGACACGCTCACCCAGCTCCTGGACGACGGCGAACAGGCGTGGCGCCTCCTCGTCGACCATCTCCTTCACCAGCTCGGTGAACTCTTCCTCGCACATCGCGGGCAACTCATCCATAGCCACATCCCGTGTTCGATTGATCACCTGACGTGAGATACGATCGTCCACGCCAACTTGGATGAAAAGTGGGAATCCCATTTTCCACTCGAAAGGGGGTATGGAGTGTCCGAAGAGAACAAGTGGGTGGTCACCGCGACGGTGCGGCAGTGGCAGCTCACCGAGACGTTGCGTCAACTGCGCGAACAACACGGCTGGACGATCGATGAGGTGGTCGAGCGGCTGACCAAACTTGGTGGCAAGTGGTCGTCCTCGAAGCTCAGCCGAATCGAGACACGGCAGCAGGGCGTGAAGTCCTTCGACGTGGAGCGGCTACTCGACGTTTACGAAGTGTCCGACCCGAACACCCGCGAGTGGGTCATGGGCCTGTCCGCGCGGGCCGGCGAGCGCGGCTACTGGCTGGCGATCCGCAAAGACCTGCCGGTGGACTTCCAACAATTGCTGCACGTCGAGGCGACCCTGCTCGCCGTACGACAACTGGAGACGCTCGTCGTACCGGGCCTGTTGCAGACACCGGAATACACACGAGCACTGGTAAACGGCTCGAACCCGGGACTGGACTTCGAACTGACCGAACGCCGGGTGATCGCCCGGATGGCTCGGCAACGAGTGCTGAATCGCCCCAAACCGTTGCGATACCACGTAGTTCTGAGCGAGACGGTGCTGACCACCCCGATCGGCACGTCGTCGGTGATGCGCGGCCAGCTCGCGAGGTTGGTGGACGCGGCCGAGGCCGAGCACATCACCATGCAGGTGCTCCCCCGCTCGGCGGGCGCGACGCCGGCGGTCAATGGCCCCTTCTCGATTCTCACTCTGCCTGAACCGATCCCCGACTTCGGCTATGCCGAGAGCCCAGGTGGCGCGATGTACATCGAAGACCGCGAACACGTGCGGTCACTGCTGGAGAAGTGGGGCATCCTCACCGGTCGCGCGCTGACGCCAGCCGATTCACTGGACGCCATCAAGGCCGCCGGGGAGACTTGCGGGTAGGACAAAACCGGAAGGATTCCCATGACCCTCACCTGGCGTAGGAGCAGCTTCTCCGGCGACGGAGGCACTGGCGGCGGCAACTGTGTGGAGGCCGCCCGGTTGGAAGCCGACCGGTTCGCCTTACGTGACAGCAAGAATCCCCGCCCCACCCTGGAACTCTCCAGTGGTGGTCTGACCGCGTTGCTACGGCACCTATCCGACTGAGCTCGGTGGGGTCGTCCGGCGGCGGCCGTTCGCGGTCGCCCCGGAACGCTCACTCAGGAACAGACCGCGTCAAGTTCGTCCAGCTGATCCCGCACACTGGTCTTGAATTCCTCGATGTACCGCTCGAATTCTGGATCCTGCTGGAGTGCGGTCGGTCTCTTGGACATGTCCGGACTGAAGTCGGTGAAAGTCTGCGACAGCTTCGTGAAGGCGGCCTTGACATCTTCGTCGTCCGCGTCATCGGCTCGCTCCTTGAACTCCGGAGCCACCCCTTCCGCTAAAGTGACCATAATTTCCGGCGGGCCACTCTCGATCATCCCCTGCACATATTTTCCTTGCTTCTTACCCGCCGTGCACGCTTCCGCGGACGCCTCACTGAGACCACATCCACTGACAGAAAACGCGGCGACAACTGCCATGAACCCGAGGATTCTTACCTTCATGAGGGCAAGCCTACGAGGCCCAACCCGGATTCGACACGTGGCGACCGGCGGAATATTCCGCCCCGGCAGCACCACCGCCACCTCGTGCCGGGCGAACAGGGTGCTCGCCCGGCACGAAATGTCTCAGCCGCAGTGTTCCCATGGGCTGGTGTACGTGTTGGTGCCGATCTTGCCGCCCCACTTCACGCAGGTCGACGGGGCCGATTTGCGGACCGGGCCGGCGTAGTAGGAGAACGAACCGGAGTCCGTCGCCCTGGTGCCGCCCTGGGGTTCGACGAACGCCGACATCGAGGTCGCGCTGCCCAGGTTGGTCGACTTGAGCGTGACCACGCAGTTGGTGCCCCCGGACTTGTAGAGCAGGTACACCTTGCCGGCCGAACCGAGCGCCGCCGAGTCGATCACCGAGTAGCCGGCGCCGCAGACCTCGGTCGGCGTGTACGGGTTGCCGCCGCCGCCACAGTTGTTGCTCGTGTAGTTGCGAGAACCCCAGTACAGGATCTGGGAGCCGTTGAACTTGATCTTCACTGCCGAGCCGCCGGAGCGCTGCTCGTAGTGCAGGTGCGCGCCGGTGGAGCCGCCGGTGTTGCCGACGTCGCCGATCCGCTGGCCGCGGCTCACCGCCTGGCCGACGCTGACCCGCTGCACCGAAAGGTGGGCGTACCTGCTGGTCCACCCGCTGCCGTGGTTGATCTCGATCCACCGGCCGTAGCTCGTGCTGCCCTCGTTGGCGACCCTGGACACCGTGCCGGCGGCGGAGGCGACCACCGGGTCACCGGAGTCGTTGGTGCGGTTGAAGTCGACCGCGTTCGCCGGGCTGTGGTTGGTCCTGGTCTGTCCCTGCCACGTCTGCCCGCAAGGGAAGGGCATCTGGAACGCCGGCGCGGCACTGGCCTGCGGGGTGCCGACCAGGTTGACGACCGTGGTGGCGACTAGTGCCGCGCCAGCTAATGCTGCTAACCATAGTGAACGTTTCACTTTCCCTCCAAGTGTCACAGCAACTTGACGTGACCATCCGAACACATGGAGGCTCGTTCGCATAGAGGTTTCGAGAAGGTTCTTTAGGTAGTTACCTCTTCACCACGATCACTTCTGGCAGACGGCACCGCGCAACGGCCGCGGTCTGCTCTCGTACACCTGGTCACCGTCAGACGCCTGGATCAGGAAGCAGTACCTGCGGTTCGGGTCGACGTCGACGGTCATCGAGTGCGCCCGCTCGGCGAGCAGCACCTGCGTGCGCTGCCCTTCGGCGGCGATGACCACGGCGAAGTCCAGGTCGCGGGTGGCCTTCCAGGTGAGCCGCACGGTGCTGCGGAGGTCGGTCGGCTCGGCGAGTTCGACCGTCACCGCGTCGGTGTCCACGCCGTTGGCGACCGGGACTCGAGGAGTCGTGGAGATCTCCTCGGGGTCGCCGCGCAGCAGGAGCAGGGGGACGAGCGCGAGCAGGGCGAGCAGCAGGGCCGCGCCGGCGAGCAGGTCGTAGCGGATCAGTCGGCGGCTTGGTTGGTCCGGTCGTTCCAGTGGGCCGGCCAGGACCGTGGCCCGGGCGGCGGCACCGAAATCGTCGGCGAAACCGTCGTCGGTTTCGACGGTGCGGCGGGGGGCGCTGAGGACGACGCCGGGTTGGGTGGATGACGGGTGTGGTCCGGTGGTGGCCGGTGGCTCGGCATCTCCGGATGCCGGCGGCAAGACCTCGACCGGCGCGACAACATCCGGCGGCGGGGCGGCTGGCGCCGGCACACCCTCGGACATCGGAGCCTTGACCGGTGGCACTGCGTCCGGCGAAACCGGCGGGGCCGAAACCAGTGGTGGCGGGGCGATCGGTGGCGGCCCACCACGCTCGACCGGCGACCACCCCGTCACCTCTGGTGGTGCGGGCATCGGTGCCCAACCAGCACCAGGCCCGAAGTCGTCGAAGTCCGGGGGGCCCTCCGCCATCACCGGCGTCCCGGCCGCCGGCGCGTCGAAGTCGTCCCAGTCCTCGGTTCGGGGGGTCGGTGGGTCGGGGAGCATGAACGTCAACTGGTCGGCCACGGTGGCCGCCTCGCCCGGGCGGTGTTCCGGGATGGCCGCCAGGAGTCTCGCCACCAAAGTAGACAGTCCTACCGGGACATCCGGTCGGTTGAGTGCCGGCACCGGCTCGCCGAGGATGCGCAGCACCCGCTCGCCCGGCTGTTCGCCCAACCGCCCCGGGTGCGGCGACCTGCCGGTCAGCGCGAAGTGCAGCACCGCGCCCAAACCGTACAGATCGGTCAGTTCGTCCAACGTGCCGGTTCGCAGCGTCTCCGGTGGCAGGTACTCGATGGCGTGCAACGGATCCCTGGTGAACGCCTGCCGCAGCGTCACCCCGAAGTCGCCCAGCGCCGGCTCGCCGTTCTCCCGGAACAGCACATTGCTCGGCGACACCCCACCGTGCACCACCCCAACACCGTGCGCCGCGGCCATGGCCACCGCCATGGCCCGGCCGAGCACCGCGACGTCGGCCGCCGCCAGCGGGCCGGACCGCTCGATCAGGCCGGCGAGCGACTGGGTACACAACTCCATCCGCAACGCGGGCTCACCGGTCGGCAGGTCCTCGACACCGTCCACCATCAGCACCGAGGTGATCCGCCGGACCGTCGACAGCTTGGCCTGTTCCTTGGTGAACGCCGACATGGTCCGCTTGTCGAACCGTTTGGGGAACACCTTGAGTGCCACCGGCACCCCGGCTCGGTGTCCTGAATAGACAGTCGCCACCGGACCGTCGGCTATCCGGTGCAGGTCGGTCATCTGGCCTTGTCCAGGTAGCCGCAGCTGTTGGCCAGCAGGGGGCGCACGTCGGCCAGCGCCTCGGCCGCCAGGCCGGCCGCCGGCACCGCGACGCCGCCCACCTTCAGTCGGATCTCACAGGTGTGCCACAACGTCGGCGCCACCGCCGCCCACTGCCACAACTCGTAACTCCCAGCGGACAACACCGCGGGCTCCTGGCCGGGCAGTCCGACGGCGTACGCGTCGGGCAACTCCGGGGTGTTGCCGAGGCCGACCAGCAGGGGGCGTAGGCGGTAGGTCATGGCGAACTCGACCGCGTCGGTCACCGCGACCAGCAGGCCAACCGACAGCAGCCGCCGTACCGCCGCCTCCGCCTCGAGTAGCTCGGCTTTGGCCGCCAGTGACAACAGGTCCTCAGTACTCCACCGTGGACTGTCCTGATGGGACAACACCCAGACGCCGAACTCGTCGTCGGTCATGGTCTGGTGTTCCAGGCCCACGCGGACGTGGTGCAGGCCTTCGGGGTGCCGCACGCCGACGTAGTGGCCGATCGGGAACACCTCGCTCACGCCGGTCCCCCGATCCGCACGTCGAAACACGCCACCCGGGCCGCCAACAGCTCCGGCGCCGTCGCCAGCGCCCCGGCGAGCACCTCCGCCGGATCGGTCTGCGTCGGCTCGTCGACCCCCGCCCGCGCCGCGACCGCCGCCGCCTCCTGGCAGGCCGACCACAGATCCGGCGACAGGTGCGCCCACTGCCACAGGTCATACAGCGGCCCGGTCATCGCCAGCATCGGCTGGTACAGCAACCCGACGGAGAACAGCCACGGTTCGTCGACGGCGTTCCCCAAGCCCAACGCCAGCGGCAGCAACCGGTGGCCGGACGCGAACGCCACCGGATCGGACACCTCGGCCAGCAACCGGCGGTCCAGCAACGCCCCGGTCATCGGGTCGTCCCGGCGCAGCTGGTCGGCGTGTGCCGACGACCAGGCCACGTACTGACTCTCGGACAGCTCGGCCAACTCCGCGCCGACCCGAACCTGCCTGGCACGACCACCGGCGCCGTCGTGCACCACCCCGAGATCGTGGCCGACGGGCACCAGGTCCACCAGCCCACCTCCCCCGCGGTGTCCGCAAGCTGCCGAGGCCGTTCCCCGGCTCTCTCCTGCCGGACATGGTAAGTGCGTCCATCCGTTCCGTCAGACCCGTCGGCAGGAACCTGTCGTCGACGGCCGGCAGCGAGGAGCGCCATGAACACCACTGGCCTGGTGCGCGTCACCGTCGCGGCGCCCGCCCGCCGGATCGACCTCGCGCTGCCGGAACGCTCGCCGCTGGCCGAACTGCTCCCCGGTCTGCTCCGGCACGCCGGCGAGGACCTCGCCGACCTCGGCGCACCGCACGGCGGCTGGGTGCTGCGCCGCGCGGACGGCACGGCGCTCGACTCCGCCCGCACCCTGGCCGCGCAGCGGGTGCGCGACGGCGAGGTCCTCCACCTCACCCACGCGCACACCGACTGGCCGGAACTCGAGTACGACGACCTGGTCGACGCGATCGCCACCGGCTCGGCGCGCACCGGAGCCAGCTGGGGACCACGGCACACCCGGCAGACCGGGCTCGCGATCGGCGCGATCTCGGTCGGGCTCGCGATCGCCGCCGTCACCCGGTCCGGACCGCCGTGGACCGGGCCGGCGTGGTGGTCGATCGGGGTCGCGGCCGTGCTGCTCACGGCGGCGCTGTTGTTGGCACGAGCCGGGGGTGACACCGACGCCGCCGCGATAGCGGCGGGCGTCGGGTTGCCGTTCGCGTTCATCGGTGGGGCGTTGATGTTCGCCGGGGACCGTGGGTTGCTGGACCTCGGCGCGCCGCAGTTGCTCGGTGCCGGCGCGGCGCTGCTGTTGGAAGCGGTGGTGGCGCTGCTGGGGGTGGTCGATCGGCTGCCGTTGTTCGTCGGGGCGGCCACGGTCGCGGTGTTCTCGGTGATCGGCGGCTGGCTCGCGACCCTCGACGTGTTCGACGGCCACGAGGCCGCCGCGATCATCGCCGGCGCCGGGCTGGCGTTCTCCCCCGTGCTCGCGCCGCTGTCGATCAGGCTGGCCAGGGTGCCCATGCCGGTGCTGCCGAAGGTCGCCGCCGACCTGCTGCGCGACGACCCGCAGCCACCGCGCTCGGCCGTCTACGCCGCCGTGTTGCGCGCCGACGGGCTGTTGACCGGCATGGTCGCCGGGCTCGCCGCGGTCGTCGTGCCCTGTCAGGTCCTGCTGATCACCAGTGGCAGCGAGGCCGGCCTGATCCTGGTGATGATCCTGACCGCCGGGTTCCTGCTGCGTGCCCGGCTGTATCCGATCGTGCGGCAGCGGGTGCCGTTGCTGGTCGCCGGGCTGTCCGGGGCGGTGTGTCTCGGGCTCGGGCCGCTGATGGCCGAACGCGCCGAGCTGCTCTCGGTCGCCGGGCCGGTGCTGCTCGCGGTCGGGGTGGTGGCCGCGCTGCTCGGGGTCGTGCACAGCGTCCGGGAACCCAGTCCCTATCTCGGTCGGTACGCGGAGATCCTCGAGGTCGTGCTGGTGTTGGCGATCGTGCCGGTGCTGTGCTCGGTGCTCGGGCTGTACGGCTTCGCGCGCGGGCTGGCCGGCTGACATGGCCTCCAAGCGCGACCAGCTGCACGCCTACCAGTTCCTGGTCCAGCGGGTGATCTCCGCGCTGGTGACCAGGGAGACCGACCCCGAGCAGCCGCCGTTTCGCCGCCCGGTCAACGGCGCGTTCGGCGGCATCGCGATCGCGGTCATCGCGCTGGCCGCAGCCGGGGTGTACGGGCTGATCAATCCGGGCGGCAACGACGCGTGGATGGACGGCAAGTCGGTCGTCGTCGAGGAGGAGACCGGCACCCGGTACGTCTATCTCGACGGGCGGCTGCATCCGGTGGCGAACTACACCTCCGCGCTGCTCGCGATCGGCGAGCACGCGCGGACGGTCACCGTGTCCCGCGACTCGCTGTCGGGGGTGGCGCGAGGGCCGAGGATCGGCATCCCGGACGCGCCGGATTCCCTGCCGGGCAAGGACGGGCTGCTCGGTGGTGGCTGGACGCTGTGCTCGCAGCCGAGCAGGGACCTGACCGGGACGGTCGTGCCGACCTCGGTGCTGCTGGTCGGCCAGTCGCTGCGGGGCGGGGCGTCGCTGGCGGAGCGCGCGGTGCTCGCCGACGTGCCGGAGACCGGTGAGCGATATCTGCTCCACCGCGGCTACCGGCATCTGATCGGCGATCCGGACGCGGCCGCCGTCGCGCTCGCGCTGCGGCCGACGCCGGCCGTCCGGGTCAGCCCGGCGGTGATCGAGTCGATTCCGGCCGGGCTGCCGATCGCGCCGATCCCGGTGGCCGGGATGGGGGAGCCGGCGCATGTGGCCCGGCCCGAGGTGCTCGCCGGGCAGCTGTTCGCGGTCAGCACGTCCGGTGGGATCCAGTACTACCTGGCCGAGGTCGGGCAGCTGCGGCCGATCACCGAGCTGCAGTACGACCTGCAGCGGGGCTACCAGGCGACCGCGAAGGCCTATCCGAACGCCGAGCCGGTGGCGCTGCCGATGGGGCTGATCGAGGCCGGCGGCGCGCCGCGACCGTCGGTGGCCTCGGCCAGGGCGGGTGATCCGCCCGCGGTGCGGCCGGAGTTCGTGCTGGCCGACGACGGCGCGTCGGTGTGCCTGATGTTCGCGCCGGGGGCGGGGACGCCGGTGGTGACGATCGCCCCGCCGATGCCGTCGGCCGATCCGCTCACCGCCACGCCGAGGCGGACCGAGGAGGGTGCGGTGCTCGCCGACCGGGTGCTGGTGCCGCCGGGGCGTGCCGCGGTGGTGGAGGCGGTGCCGACGATGGACACGCCGAGGGGCACGTTTCTCGTGGTGACCGATCAGGGGGTCACGCATCCGGTCGCGTCGGCGGATCTGTTGCGGGTGCTCGGCTATGAGCAGGTGCGGCCGGTGCGGCTGCCGGCCGGGCTGGTGGCCCGTATCCCACTCGGCTCCGGACTCAGCCACGAGGCCGCGCTGCGCCGGTAGCCGGTGGCCGCGAACCGCGATGAGGGCGTCCTGCGCTGCCGTGAAATGCAGTGAAGGGTCCCTTCGCTGCGGTGGGTGCAGTGAAGGGACCCTTCGCTGCGTTCTTCGGCGCGGGCGGGCACGAAACTGCGGCCCCGAGGCGTTTGTGCGCCTCGGGGCCGTTGTGCTCCTGGGTCAGTGGGCTCGGTGTGTCGGGGCGGTGATGCGCTCGTCGGCGGCCGGTTTCTGGTCCACCTGCCAGAGGTCCTCGTCGATGAGCTGGACGGTCGTCGGCACGTCGGACTCCTCGGTCTGCCGGCGGCCCCGGCCGGCGAACGCGTTCACGTCCGCCCAACCCGCCTTGCCGCTGAGCATCACCGGTAGGCCCGGCGTGACGACGTCCTTGCGGCGGTTGTTGCGGCCGTTGCCACTCGCGCGGGAGCCGGTGCCGGCGCCCGGCCCGCCGCCGGCACCACCGGCGCCCATGCCCATCGGCGGCATCATCGGCGGCATTCCGCCGCCACCACCCATGGCCGTGCCGCCGGTCGTCGAGGACAGTCCGGGTGGCGTGGTGGGGGCCGCGACGGCCGGCGCGGCCGTGGCCGGTGCCTGGACCGGGGTCGAGGCCGCCGGGATCGTCGGGCTGCCCGCGCCAGCACCGAACCCGCCAGCACTGACGCCAACTCCGCCGACGCCGCTCCCACCGCCACCGCTACCAACGCCGCCTGCGCCGATGCCGGCACCACCGCCAACGCCGCCCAGGCTCACGCCGGGCAACTTCACGCCACCGGACCCGACACCCGGACCGCCGCCACCCGGTCCGCCGCCGGGACCGCCGCCGATGGGCGGGATGACGGGACGGACACCGTTCGGGCCGCCGCCGACCCCACCAACCGGCGGGATGACCGGCGCGGTGACCCCGCCACCACCGCCGCCCGGCGGCACGGCGCCACCACCGGGCGGAGCCGTCGGCACCGTCGGCGCGCTGACCGGCGGCGTGCCCCCGAGTCCACCGCTCAGCTGCGGATCCTCGCTCTGGCCGGTCAGCGCCGGATCGCCGCCGACGTCCGGCCCCCCGGTCAGGTTCGGCGCGGTGACCTGCGGACTACCCGTCGGGCTGACCCCGTTCGGCGCGGTGACCTGTGGGTTGCCCGTCGGGTTGACGCCGTTCGGCCCGGTCTGCGGCAGGTCGGTCCTTGGCACCGTCGTGCCCTGCAGGTCCGCACTCGGCACGCCGACCGGCGTGCCGGCGGGAGTACCGGTCGGGGCAGCCCCGGCGACCGTGCCGCCGGTGCCGCCGTCGGTGCCGCCGGTGACCGATGGCCGCTTGGGCGGCTTCTGCTCAACCTGGTCGTTGACCCCCTCGTACTTACCGCCGGACGAGGCCGTGTCCACCGCCTTGGTCGCCCGCCCGTACAGGTCGGCGATCCGGTTCATCATCGACCCGGACAGCTGGCGCCAGTTGTACGGCGGGTAGATCTCGGCGCCCTCCCTGGTGTACCCCTCCTTGGTCAACGCCTCCTGGTTCTCCGCGTACCACAGGTCGAACTGCTTGATCTGGTTGGTCAACGCCGCGTGGGTCGTCGGGATGAGCGTGGCGAGTTCCCCGAGCACCTGGTCCGGCTTGGCCGTGGTGATGTTGTGGTGCCACTTGGCCAACGTCTTCTCGGTGTTGCGCGCCCGCTCGACGAACTGCTGACCGGCGGTGTCCTTCCAGTCCGGCTCCAGCTTGTCGGTCTCCTTGCCGATCTCCTTACCGGCCTTGCCCAGCTCCGCACCGGCCTTGTTCCACATGGTCGACTTGGCCTCGAGCATGTTGGTGTTCTTGGCCTCCTGTCCCATGATCTTCAGCTGCGCGGCCAACGGCATCACCTCATAGTTGGCGGCCATTCCGACACCACCCCCACCCTGCTGGTCACGTTGCTGATCGGCTCGTGGAGCCGGCTGATGCCCTTGATTCCCTGCTCGGCCGCCTCGTCGGAGTCGAGGTAGTCGTGGCCGGCCGCCTTGGCCTTGGTGTTGTAGGCGTTCGCGCCCAACGCGGCGGCCTGCACGAACTCGACGAGGGTCCTGGTCGCCGGGGCGTCCTTGGCCTGGTACGTCTTGCCCTCGTCCATCCCGGGGACCAGGTCGGCCGCTGGGTTGATCAGCGGACAGCTGTTGGTTTTCCAGTGCAGCATCGTTTCTGGCTTGCCATCGATTTCGTCCTCCGGGCCTGCCATCGATCCCTCCTTCTCGAGTTCACTCGGTCGGTGGCAGCCACGCGAGCTGCACGAGCAGTGGTTCGCCGCGGCGGGTCACGAGCTTGGCCCTGCCTGGCGGGAGTTCCTCGGCCTTCTGGCCGCCGATCAGCTGACCCTCGGCCTTGTCGCCGGACAGCAGCAGCCCGATCGCGCCGACGTCACGCAGGCGGGTGAGGAACTGTTCGAACAGCGCGCGGCCCGCGCCACCCATCCGGCGGGTGAGCACCACGTGCAGCCCGATGTCCCGTCCCTGCGCCAGGAACTCCAGCAGCGGCAGCAGCGGGTTGTCCATCGACGTGGTCACCAGGTCGTAGTCGTCGACCAGCACGAACAGCTCCGGGCCGGTCCACCAGCTGCGCCGGCGCAGCTGCTCGGGGGTGACGTCGGCGCCGGGGAGCCGGCCGCGCACACCCTGCGCGGTCGCGGCGACCAGCTTGGTCGTGGTCGCGCTGTCGGTGCCGTAGCCGAGCAGGTACTCCGCCGGCACCTCGCCGAGCAGGCTGCGACGGTGGTCGACGAGCACGATCCGGGCCTGCTCGGGGCGGTAGGTGTCGACGATGCGGCGCGCGAACGCCCGGATGAACGTCGTCTTGCCGGAGTCGGCATCGCCGAGCGCCACCACGTGCGCGTCCGCGTCCAGGTTGAGCCGTACCGGGCCCAGGTTGGTCTCGGCGATGCCGACCGACAGCGCCCGGCGGTTCGGGTCGTCGGCGGGCAGTTCCCGGTAGGGCAGGCGACTGGGCAGCATCCGCACCGCGGGCGCCGGCTCCCCCGGCCAGGCCGTGCGGAGCCGCTCGACCAGCTCGGCCACGCCGGCGGACAGGTCAGCGGTGGTCCCGTCCAGGCGGGGCAGCGCGGTCAGGATCTGGTGTTTGGACGGGCCGATCCCCCTGCCGGGCGCGTTCTCCGGCACCCGCAGCGCGCCCGCGCGGTCGATCATCGTGTCCATCGGGTCGCCGAGGCGCAGCTCGATCCGGCTGCCGAGCAGGTCCCGCACCTGCGGGCGCAGATCGAACCAGCGGGCGCAGGACACCAGCAGGTGCACCCCGTAGGCCAGGCCGCGCTGGGCGATGCTGGTGACGATCTCCTCCTGGTCCTCGAAGTCCTTGCGCAACGTCAGCCAGCCGTCGATGACCAGGAACACGTCGCCGTGCGGGTCCTCGACCGTGCCATCGGCGCGCAACGCCCGGTAGCTGGGCATGCCGTCGACGTCCAGCTCGGCGAACCGGCGTTCCCGCTCGGCGAGCACGGTGGCCACCTCGGCGACCGTCCGGCGCACCGCGCCGCTGTTCTGCCGGCCGGCGACCCCGCCGACATGCGGCAGCGCACGCACCGAGCCGAGGGCGCCGCCGCCGAAGTCCAGGCAGTAGAACTGCACCTCGCGTGGGGTGTTGGTGAGCGCGAGCCCGGTGATCATCGCCCGCAGCGCGGTGCTCTTGCCCGACTGCGGGCCGCCGCACACGACGCCGTTGCCCGCCCCGCCGGCCAGGTCGAGCACCAGCGGGTCCCGGCGCTGGTCCAACGGCCGGTCCACGATCCCGAACACCGCGTGCAGCGCGCCGTTGTGGGTGGCGTCGGTCGGTCGCAGGCCCCGCTCGGGGTCGACGGTCAGCTCGCCGAGCACGTCGGTGAGGGTCGGCGGCGCGTCCAGCGGCGGCAGCCACACCTGGTGGGCGGGCACGCCCCGGTCGGCGATCCGGTCGACCAGGATGTCGAGCAGGCTCTCGCCGACCGCGTCGTCGTCGACCGCGTCCGGTGGCTGTTCGTCCGGTTCCGCTGCCAGGTCGGGGGCGACGTAGCCGGTGGAGTAGACGTTGAGGCCCAACGGTTCCTGGCCGTCCGGTTGCGTTCCATGTGGACGGTCGGCGCGGTGCACGCCGGAGACGTAGGCCGAGCGGAACCTGGCCATCGGCTCGTCGCCGTAGCGCAGGAAGCCGTGGCCGGGGGCACGCGGCAGGGAGAACGCGTCCGAGACGCCGAGCACGGTGCGCGAGTCCATGTCGGAGAACGTGCGCAGGCCGATCCGGTAGGACAGGTGGGTGTCCAGGCCGCGCAGCCTGCCTTCCTCGAGGCGTTGGCTGGCCAGCAACAGGTGCACACCGAGCGACCGGCCGACCCGTCCTATTTGGACGAAGTTGTCGATGAAGTCGGGGCGCGCGGACAGCAGTTCGGAGAACTCGTCGACCACCACGAACAGGGTCGGCACCTCGGGCAGCGGTGCGCCGGCGGCGCGCGCCTTCTCGTAGTCGCGCAGGGAGGCGAAGTTGCCGGCCGCGCGCAGCAGTTCCTGGCGGCGGATCAGCTCGCCGTTGATCGCGTCGGCCATCCGGTCGACCAGTGGCAGTTCGTCGACCAGGTTGGTGATCACCGCGCTGGTGTGCGGCAGGCGATCCAGTCTGGCGAAGGTGGCGCCGCCCTTGAAGTCGATCAGCGCGAAGTTCAGCGAGTTCGGCGGATGGGTGATCGCCAGCGCGAGCACCAGCGTGCGCAGCAGCTCGGACTTGCCGGAGCCGGTGGCGCCGATCAGCAGACCGTGCGGGCCCATGCCGTCCTGGGCGGACTCCTTGAGGTCCAGCTCGATCGGGCTGCCGTCCTGGCGGATGCCGAAGCGCACCCGCAGCCGGTCCCGGCTTGGCCGGGGCACCCAGGTGTCCTGGGGGTCGTAGCCGTACGGGTCGCCGAGGTCGAGCAGTTCCTCGAGGCCCAGCTCGGAGCTCAGTGGCTGCTCGCCCCGGGTGCCCTCGGTGAGCCGCAGCGGCGCGAGCTGGCGGGCCAGCGCCTCGGCGGCGGCCAACGGGAGCGCGTCGGCGCGGCCGAGGTCGACCTCACCGTCGGCGCCCGCGCTGGTCAGCCCGCCGTCGCTGGCGACGTGCAGCACGACCGCGGACCGGTCCGGGGTGCGCGGCGGCGGCGAGGTCAGGTCGATGACCGTGGCGCCCTCGACGCCCGCGCCGGCCATCAGGTGATCCGAGCCGGCGGTCTCGCCGCCGTCGAGGACCACGACCAGATGCGGCCCCGGCACCCGGGTGACCCCGTCCTCGGGGTCGAACCGGGGGCGGTCGCCGAGCAGGTCGTCCAGCAGCGCCTCGAGCATGGTGATCGTCGGTGCGACCAGCCGGACCGGGCCGAGGGCGTCGGTGCGTTCCGGGTGCAACGCGTGCGGCAGCCACTTGAGCCACTCCCACTCGCCGCGCCGCCTCGGGTCGACGCAGACGGCGATGCGCAGGTCGTCCGGGGACTGGAGGGTGGCGAGCTGGGCGATGAGCGCACGCGCCAGCCCGTCGACGCGGTCGCCGCCGCGGAGGTAGACGCGGCTGAACCCGTTGACGGCCATGGCGAGCGGCAGATCGGCGACCGACGAGTACGTGGTGATGAACCGGCGAAGCGCGAGCGCGGAGAGCGGCTCGAGCTGTTCCATCGGCCTGGTGTCCGGCGCGATCAGTTCCGTGGCAAGGGTTTGCGCGCCGAGCCCGATCCTGGCCACGCCGAAGTCCACGTCGCCCCGGCGGCGTTCCCACAGCCGGTAGCTCGCGGCGACCGACCACAACGCGGTCGGATCCGGGTGCAGGTACCAGAGCGCGGTGCGCTGCCGCCGAGCGGTCCGGCCGACGCGAACTCGGTGCTGGGCAAGGGAACGCAGGTACATCCGGCGGGCGTAACCCATCTCCCGCTTGCTCGGCCCGCCGCCCTGCAGGAACGCGGCCACGACCATCAGCAGCATGGCGACACCGAACATGCCGAACACCACGAACCGGATCGCGACGAAGGCGCCGCCGCCGCCGAAGCTCCCGCTGAACAACAGGATCATCGCGCCCATCATCAACACCATGGGCAGCACCATGAGCACCTGCGACCACTGCCGGCCGGCGGGCGGCGGGATCTCCGGCGGGGCGTCGAGCACCAGCTCACCCGCTGGCATCTCCGGCGCGGCCCGGCGCAACGGGCGGCGCACGACCACGGTCCCCACGGCGAACCTCCTCTGACGGTGTTCGCGCCAATCCTGGCTCGCCGCGGCGGGTCGGGCGATCGCCGTGGCAGGAAGGTGCCGGTGGCCATCCGCTCGGGCGGCGGGCGACCTAACGTCAGCGCCACGATCGCCCGTGTGAGGGAGTTGAAGCATGGCCCTGAACAACATCCATGTCGAACAGACGGCGATGTCAAGCGCCGTAGGGAAGTCGTCCGACACGCAGACCGCGATCATGGACTACGAGCGTCAGCTCAGTGGCATCGCGGACATGGTGAAGGCGGTGTGGGGTGGTCGCGCCAAGACGGCGTTCGACGCCAAACACCAGGAGATCGCCGCGAGCCTGGGCATCAACTCCCAGGACGCCGGCCGGATCTCCGAAGGCACCAACCAGGCACTGAACATCAGCCTCACGGCCGACGACGACGCCTACGCGATCATCAACGCCATCAACGGCCAGCACTGACGAGGAGCCGACCCAGTGGTCAACCCTGATGCGATCTCCGTCAAGTTCGAGAACCTGCAGGAACTGCGCACGGCCATCCAGACCGCGCAGACCATGCTCAACCAGAACCGTACGGACTGGATGACCTTCACCACCAACACGATGTCGGCCGGCTGGGCCGATGACGCCGGTGAGGCCAACCAGTTCCGCAACGCCGACTTCAGCAAGTACGGCGAGGAGAACGAGATCTTCCTGGCGAACCTGATGGCGGCGGTGGAGAAGGCGGAACACGAGCTGCGGGGCGCGGTCCAGCGATCCCGCGCCGCGATTCAGGCGTGACACCATGTGCTGATCGCGCCACCCCGACCAGCCTCCGGCCGCCACCCCGGCCGGAGGCTGTTCTGTGCTCGACAGGAGCTATTTGCCGACCGGGAACAGGAACACCTGATCCGGTGTCTCCTGGCGGCCCGGCGTCTCCGGCAGTGCCGGCCGGCGGGCGGCCGTCCACCGACGCCGGCTGGCTCTCGGTAGCGCGATCGCCAAGACCACGGCCACCACGATCGCCGCGAACACCACCCCGGTGCCGAACCGCGCGCCGGCCCCCATGTCCCGCCACCACGCGGCCTCGCGCAGTGCCGCCGGGTCCGGTGGGGTCGGCTCGATCGGGGCGACGGCCAGCGGTTCGCGTTCGGTGAGTTTCTCGGTGACCGCGCGATAGGGGTCCACGATGCCCGCGCCGTACTCCAGGCTCGCCTTTCCGCCCGGTGCCGGTGCGGCGGTCGCGCGTAGCCGTTGGGCCACCTCCGGCGCGGTCAGCTCCGGGTACGCCGCGCGCACCAGCGCGGCCACGCCGGACACGAACGGCGTGGCGAAACTCGTACCGGCCCAGTAGTGATGGCCGGCGACCCTGGTCGCGGCCAGCACGTCCTGCCCGGGGGCCACCAGGTCCACATAGGGCCCTGTCTGCGACCCCGACGCGCGGATCCCTTCGATGTCAATGGATCCGACACCAAGCACGCCGTCGTAGGACGCCGGGAACGACGGCACCGGACCCTGGTCGTCCCGGTTGCCGACCGCCGCGATCAGCAGCGCGTCCCTGGCCTGGGCGTAGGCGACCGCCTCCCGAATGGCCGGGAAGTCGCCGTAGCCGGACAACGACAGGTTGATCACCTTCGCGCCCCGGTCGGCGGCATACCGAATGCCGTCGGCGACGACCGACGGGCTGATCGGGGTGGCGTTGCCGCCGTCGTTCAGCTCGCGGTCGGTGATGCGCACCGGCAGGATGCGTGCGCCGGGCGCCACGCCGCGGAAGCCGACCCCGGTAACCGGCGCCGCGGCGATGATCGACGCGGCCGCCGTTCCGTGTGACCCGCAGTCGAAACTGCCTGGCAGGTCACCGATGAGGAAGAAATCTCTGCCGCGCAACACTTTTCCGCGTAGTTGCGGATGGTCGGCGTCCACTCCGGAATCCACGACGGCCACCGTCACGCCGGCGCCGGTGCTGTGCGGCCAGGTGCGGTCCAGGTCGAGCAGTTGTTGTGCCCAGGGCAGTTGGCTGATGGCCGCCCGCGCCGGTTCCGGCTCGCCGCGGCAGGCGCCCGCGGGAGGCGCGGCGGTCGCCGTCGCCGGCAGGCCGAGTGTCGCGGCGAGCACGAGTAGCAGTGCGGCGCCGGCAACCCCTTTCATGGCTGGCGATCCTGCTGGCCCGCGCGCCACTGTGGCGTGCTCGTGGCCGGAACCGGTCATGGCCACCGAGAACCCGGCACCGCGCGGTCATCCTTGGGTTCCGCCTGGAGATCGTGGGAGGCCATGAAGTGGAGCGATCGACCACCGAGCTGACCGGACGGTTCGCCGAGTACGCCCGGCTCGCCGAGCAGGTGAAGGCCATGCGCGACCAGGTGGACGAGATTCGCGGCACCGGCTACTCCGACGACGGCCTGGTCACCGTGGTGGTCGGCGGCCGGGGCGAGGTGCGTGAACTGGAGCTGGACCCACGGATCTACCGCGACCAGAACTCCGCCGAGCTGGCAACGAAGATCCTCGCCGCCATCAGCGCCGCGGCCGAGGACGCCGATCGGGAGGCGACGAAGTTCGCCGAAGGGCTGCTGGCGCCGCGACGACCGGGCGACCAGGAGATCGACCCGATGTTCGACCCGGTGCTGCACCTGCTCGACGAGACCACCTCGGCGATGGAGGACCGGAGATGACCAATCCCGCCGACGGCTGGACCGGTGTGGACGTCGACGGCGCCGGCATCGACATGTTCCCGGTGCCGGCCGAGTCGCTGATGAAGAACATCGCCACCCTGGTGTCCGAGATCAGGACCCAGTGGGAGTCGACCAACGGCACGATTCTCGCGCTGGAGAGCAAGCTCGGCGACGGCCCGCTCGGCCGGCCGGTCGCCGAGCGATACAACCCGACGGCCAAGCAGTTGCGCAGCTTCATCACCGACATGCTGGCGCGCACGCAGAAGCTGTCGGACGCCGGCGTCAGGGCCGTGCCGATCTACGTGACCGCGGACAACCTCGCCGGCCAGCACTTCGAGTTCTAGGTCGATCCGCCATGGCGATGCCGGAGCCCTCCGATCCCGTCGGATTCTGGGCATCGGTCAAGGACAAGTCGATCGACCAGCTCTGGCCGCCCGACAGCGAGCAGGACGCCTGGGAGCTGGCGGCGGAGTGGAAAACCGTCGCGAAGCTGATGGACCAGACGGCGCACACGTTGGCCGGGCAGGCCAACGTGTCGGCGCAGGTGTGGACGGACACCGCCGGGGCGCAGTTCGCCCACATCCTGCGGCAGTTGCCGGAGAACTTCCGGTTGATGGCCGAGGACATGCGGGTGCTCGCGGACGGCGTGCACGACTACGGCAACCAGATCCGCGAGGCGCGGCTCAACATCATGTTCGAGCTGATCGTCAACATCGCGCTGTTCGCCGCGCTGTCGTGGATTCCCGGGGGCGGGTTCCTCGCGCAGGGTCTGGCGCGGGCGGTCGCCGGGCGGCTGACGACGATGCTCCGGACCATGGTCGGCCGGACGCTGGCGGGCCCGCTGTCCCGCGCGCTGGAGATCGGCGCGCTCGGCGGAATGGAGATCGCCAAGGAGGCGTTCGACGAGAGCCTGATCAACATGGCCACTCAGCTGACCAGCATGGGGATGGGCACCCGGGACAAGTTCGATTTCGGCGAGCTTGGCAAGGCGGCCGCGGCCGGCGGACTCGGCGGGGTGCTCGGTCCGGCCGTCGGCAAGCTGGCGGCGCCGTTGAACCGGGCGACCGGTGCCGGGCTGGGGGCGGTGCTGCCCAACGGCGTGGCGAGGAACCTGTCCGCGGGCCTCAACTCGGCGGCGAACAACGCGGTCACCTCGCCGACGGCGGGCTACATCGTCGAGAACTACGACAATCCCGGCGCGCTGACGAACGTCAGCGGTTACGCGGACGCGATCGCGGACAACGGGCTCGCCGCGGGGATCACGGGCGCGCCGCGGTCGATGGTGATCGACGGGGTGCAACAGCTTAACCCGGGTGGGGAGGCTCGGGTCAACCAGTGGGCGGACCGGTTCGCGGGGAATCCCGGGGCGGGACAGGGTGGTGCGCCGGCGGGGAATGGGGTGGTGGCGGATCCGCCGGCGACGCGGGGCGGGGGGTCGCCGGTTGGTGGGGGTGGCGACGGTGGGGGGCAGACCGGGAATCCCGGTGGGCAGCCGGGCGATACAGGTGGGCAAACCGGGGGCACGGGCCAAGCCGGGGACACCGGTGGCGGGCAGACCGGCGGGCAGACCGGCGGGCAGACCGGCGGGCAGACCGGCGAAGCCGGCGGACGGCCCGGCAACACGGGCGGGCAGACCGGAGATGTCGGCGGCCAAACCGGGGACACCGGCGGGCAGACCGGCAACACGGGCGGCCAGACCGGGAACACCGGCGGCCAGACCGGCAACACCGGCGGGCAAGCCGGAGATGTCGGCCGGCAGACCGGCGACATGGGCGGCGGGCAGACCGGGGGCCACACCGGGGACACCGGCGGACAGGCCGGGAACACGGGCAGCGGTCAGGCCGGGGACCACGGCGGCACCGCGGGCGATCGCACCGGGAACACGGGCGGGCAGACCAGCGGCCATACGGGAAGCGCCAGCGGACAAGCCGGGAACTCCGGCGGGCTGACCGGCGATATCAACAGCGATACCAGCAGCGGCCCGACCGGGGACGCGAGTGGACAGACCGGCGGGCACGCTGGGGACACGGTCGGCGGTACCGGCAGCCAGACCAGCGACGGCGATTCCGGGGGAAGGGCCGCACCGGACGGGCAGCCCGGCGGCGTTCCCGGAGACCACAGTGGACAGGCCGACACCACCGAACCCGGCCGCCAAACCGGCGACCACGCTGGGCACACCGGGAACGCCGACCACCGATCCGGCGACACACACCAAACCAGCGGCTCCGGCACCGTCGACAACAGCGCCCAGTCGGGCGTGCGTGACAGTGGCACGACCCAGTCGACCAGTCCCGGCAGCGTCGGCACCACAGGTGCCGTCACCGGCAACCCGACCTCCGCCCCACCCCAACCGGGGCCAACGCAAACAGGCCCCAGCCGGACTGCGCCCACCCACACAACATCCACCGGCGCACCGAAAGCCACACCGCCGGCTGAAAACCCGGACGCCGCCACAGCGCCCACGACGTCACCAACACCGCCGCCCACCACGCCAGACAACCCAACCACCACCGATCAGTCCACACCGGACTCCGTGCCGATGGTGGCGCCCGCGGGTGCCGCGATCGCCGCACAGGCCGCCGTCAGTACCCCGTCGGCGGGCCCGGCCAACACGCCGGACAAGCCACAGCCAACACACACGAGGATCGCCGAGCCGCCACCGCGCACCTGGCCGGACCCGCAACCCGACCAGACTCCGATGCGCCCGCTGCACACCGCCCCCGCCACCATGGGCACGTTCGCCGAGGAACGCCTCACCAGGGACGACACCGGCCGAATCACCACGATCGACGGCATCCCGGTCGAGGAGAAGCTCCGGCAGCTGGCCGACATCCGCGTCGAGCAGTACTGGAACGCCCAACGCCACGACGACCCGACCCGTTTCACCGGTCCGAACGCCACCCGCCGGCCCCCGGTTCCCTTCGACACCCGGCCACGCCAGCAGCCGGACGTCCCGCTGAACCACGAGCTGGTCACCGACGAGGACGGCACCCAGCGGACCCAGAACCGGAACCTGACCGGCAACGTCATGGCGCTGGTGATCGACGTCAGGTCCGGCGAGGTCTTCGAGGCGGTCAACGGTCCGACCGCCGACGTACATCCCAAGCTCCTGGCGCGCTTCAACGCCATGGTGATCCCGCAGGGCTACGTCACGATGAACCAGGCGGGCCAACCGATCGCCGGCCAGCGCCAGGACCAGCCCTACGGCGCGGATCCCCTCTCCCACGCCGAGGTCCGCGCGACCAACGCCGGCCTGCATGCCCGGCCAGCCGCCGAGTTCAGCGACTTCATCGCCGACGTCGGCTTCCTGCGCGGCAACGGTGTGCGGCCGGCATGGTTCTGCGCCAACTGCTCCCACCTGCTCCACGACGTCCCGACCAACGTCGGCAAACGCGTCTACGACCCCAGCGGCTACCTCGACGAGCCCGGTCACTTCGCCGACGACCCCAGGGCCCCCGCGCGCCGCCCCGACCAGCCGCCCCGCCTACGTGGCAGCCCAAGTCCTGCGCCGGGGCCGAGGGCCCGCGTGCACAGCGTCGCCGCCGTGCCACACTCCCGGTTCGCCGTCACCCCGCGCGCCGGGTACGACCACGCCAGGGTGATGGCCAACGCCAGCCGCGCGATCCTGACCATCACCGACGATGCCGGCGTGCACGCCGTCCGCCGAGTCGGCCCGAGTCGGTTCGAGGTCACCCGCGCGGACGGCTCGACGTTCCAGGTCTGGCTCACCACCACCATCACCGACGGCGACCCGGCCGAGATCACGGTCACCGGGCCGGCCGAGGTCCAGGTCCGGCTCTCCGGTCACGCCAAGCCCGCGATCATCGACCGCGCCGTGGCCAACGCCGTCGCCCAGGGCAGCTCGATCCTCGGCGGCACGCAGACCACCGACAACCTCCTCGACCACCACAGCCATCCCGGCGACCACACCGAGCTCTCCGCCGCCGACCATGGGCGCCTGGCCGAACTGCGCAACCTCGACCGCGCGAAGGCCGAGACCGCGCGCCTGCGCGTCCTACGCCGACACCGGATCGCCGCCGAGATGAAAGCCCTGGTCGAACAGCTCGGTGTGCATCCGGACGACCCGGCCGCGCCACCGCGCACGGCCGTCGCGCCCGAGGTCGGCGACACCGTCGCCAACCATGTCCGGGCCGGTGACCGCAGGCCGGCCTGGGCCAGGCCGCCGACCGGGTATCCCGCCTGGAAAGCCTTTCTCCTCTACCATCTGCCGGCCGAGATCGCGCCCGGGGTCGCCGCCGGCACGACGATCGCGGTCACCGGCCCGGACATCGTGGGTGTCGGTGTCGGCGTCGCGGCCATCGCCAACGGGGTCTCCGGCACGATCATCAAACGGTGGTACGGCCGGCGCGAGAAGGCCACTGTGGACGGTGGGCACGGCGTGCACGGCGACATCCGCGCCTACGAGGCCGCCATGCGGCGCAAGCAACTCCACGACCAACTCCTCGCCCGCGCGAGAGCCGCCGGCCATGCCACCCCCGGCCCAACCGAACCCGAGCCCGACCGCCAGCTACCGCCGACCCACCAACCGCTGCGCGCACGGCTGCTCGCCCGGGGCGGCGCGGCCACCGTCGGCGCCACCGCGGGCAGTTCGCTCATGCTCGCCGGGCTCCCGCTCTGGAACGCCGCCGCCTTCTGGGGAGTGGCCGCCGGGGCGACCGCCATCGGCACGATCGCCGAGAAGTACTTCCGCAACCGCATGGTCCGGCGCGAATGGGCCATGTTGGACAACATCGGCCGGGAGCAGGACGCCGTGGCGGCCGCGTTCGACGAGCGGTTCGCCGAACAGCTCTCCGCGCTGTTGGACCGGATCGACAACCTCGCCGGCACCATGCCCGCCCCCACCGCGCCGACCGCCGATCCCGTGCGGTCAACAGAGGTCGACCGGGCGGGCTGGCTCACCTACGGCGGAAACCAGTTCGCCGGCCAGTCCGGGGACATCGCGCGCTCGGCCGCGGACGCGATGTCCAAGGCGATGGAGAACCTCTCCGGCGGACCGAGCTCCATGGGCACCGGCGGCATGCGGGCCGCCGTCGGCACGCTGATCAACGCCTTCCTCGACCGGCAGTTCATCGCCAACGAGTACACCGAGATCGTCGCGCAGGTCGTGCACGACTTCGGCAACACGACCGCCGAGCAGATCACGCTCGAACAGCGGGTACTGGACATCGTGCTGGCCGACCTCAGCAGCCAGCTCGACGGCGCCGAGACGCTCGTGCACCGGGTCAACACCACGCTCGCCAGCAGGCTCGCCGATCTGCGGGCCGCCGCACCGCCCGTGCCGACGCCGGCCGATCCGGCCGACCGGCCGGCGGGACACCAGCGCTGGCAGGCGTTCCGCGCGCTGCACGGCAAGCAGGCCGCGACCATGTCCGGGCTGATGGCGGGCGCGGCGGCCATCTTCGACCAGGGCGTCGGCGGGGTGATCACCATCGGCGCGGTGTCTGCGGCCATCGCCGGTTCCTTCGGGCTGCGTTATCTGTTCCGGCGAAGCGAACAACTCGCCGTCGACGAGACGATCTTCGCCGACCGGGCGAGGGAGCGTCCCGTCGAGGAGGCGGAAGCCACCGCGCGCCAACGGTTTCTCGTCGAGTTCTGGACCAGGGAGATCGACGCCGCGATCCTCGGACAGTCCACTCCGGACACTCCGCCGACCCGACCGGCGGTACCGCGGTGGCCGCGGCGCGCCGGTCCGGCCTATCCCGACCAACTCGACGCGCTCATCGCCCACGAGCGCGAACTGATGTTCCACGAGCCGCGGCCGTGGTCACTGGTCGGGCCCCGGCTGGTCGCGTTGCGGCGACTGGAACGCCTGACCGGGCGCATCCGCGACTTCGACGCAGGCGGGCACACCAAGCCGAGCGAACAGGCCCGCAAGGACCTGCACAAGCTCTGGCAGGCCTACGACCAGCTCGTCACCGACGGCACCCCGATGCCGACCGACCTGGAGCTGCTGATCAACGAGAAGCCGGACGGGTTGCGCGGCGGGCTGCCCGGCTCCGCGCCACCGGCCGCCCTGAAGTCCTATGTGGACGCCAGCGTCCGTACGTCGGCGGGCCGCGCCTACTACGCCCATGGCGACGAACTGCTCGCCGAGGCCGGCCAGGTGCCCCCGGAGCCGGGCATGCACACCATCGACATGCACGGCGGCCAGGACTTCGTCCGGATCGGCGAGACCAGGCTGACCGCCGAGGACCTGGCCGCGATGATCCGGGCCGACCCGACCTGGCACGGCCAGCCGATCCGCCTGCTGGCCTGCGAGACCGGCCAGCGCGCCACCGGGTTCGCCCAACAGCTCGCCGACCGGCTCGGCGTCACCGTGCACGCGCCGTCGGACGGTGTCGGCCTCAGCCCGGACGGCGAACTGTTCGTCACCTCGACCGAAGTGGACGCCGCCGGCATCGTCGTCCCGAAGATGCCGCCGACCGGCAGGATGCACGCCTTCGAGCCGACCGCCGGACCCGAGGCCGAGCCGGAGACCCGTGCGGCGCATGACCTGTCGTCTGGCCTGTGGTGGCCTGACCACCAGCCGATCGAGTTCGGTGACAGCCGTGCCCTCGCCCCGACCGAGGAACTCGGCGAGCTGACCCTGCTGCGCGACGGCCCCACCGTCTACACCGGACCAGAGCGTCTCTGGCCCGACGAGCTGGCCGAGCTGGTCACCGACAGCGCCGACTGGGCCGGCGGCCCTGCCCGGCTGCAGATCCGCGCCGGGCACGTGGATCCCACGTTCGTCCAGCGGCTCGCCGACCTGCTGCGCGCCCCGGTACTGATCACCGCCGAGGCGGCGGCCGGCGAGTTCCCCGCGCTGTCGTCGGGCACCATCGAGGTGTACAACGAACCGGCACCGGTACGGCGCCCACCCGGAGACTGGCTGGTCTACCAGCCACGCGACATCCCCGCCGTCAAGGAGGCCAGATGAGGATCGCCCAGCTGTTCGACGCGCGCGACTGCGACGGGCAGTGGGCCTTCGCGCCCGACCACCCGCGCATCGCCGACCACGACGAGCGGGCGCGCATCGCGAGCTTTCTCAGTGGCGGCAAGGTGATCCTGCGTGTCTCGGGGTCCGATGTGGACCGGATCGAGCCGGCCAACGGGTTGGTCGTTCCGCTGTCCACGCTCACCGACGGCGTCTGGATCTGGGGCGCCGCGCTGCGTTACTACGTGCGGACCCACGGCATCGCGCCAGAACCCGACTTCCTCGCGCACATCGCCGCGCACGAGTACCTCGCCCCCCAACCGGACGAGCCGGCCTGGCGCGCGGCCCTCGACCAGCTCATGGCCTGAACAGGGTCGCCACGTCCAGCGCCGCCCGCACCCTGGCCGCCAGTGGCCGGGTGGCCAGGCCCTGGCGCAGCACCCGCACCGCCGACCACGCCTCGGCCACGGTCGTCGGACTCGGCCCGGCCCGCGACCACAGCGCGACGTCGACCGACCGCGCCAGCTCGTGCAACCCGGTCACCACCGGCCCGTCCACCACCGGCGAGGAGATCCCCGCCAGGTCCCGCACGGTCATCCCGGGTGCGCACGGCACCCCGTGCGCCCGCAACAGATCCCGCGCCTCGGCCCAGGCGCCGACCACCGCCCGCGCCCCCGGTCGCCGCCGCCGTGCCCAGCCGCGCGCGACCCTGGCCAGCGGCACGCCGACCACCCACAGCACCATGAGCGCGGCGAGCGCCACCAGGATCTCGGTCACCGGCACTGAGAACCCGCCGCCCGCCGCCCGCTCGTCCTCAGTGGACTCCCGGTCCGGCAGTTCCGGGTCCTTCACCTCCGCCGGCGGCGGCAGGTCGGCCCTGGCCCGCGCGGTCGCCTCAGCCAGCCCCTTGCGTTGGGCGCCGGCGCCGCTGGGGGTGCCGGCCGGGTCCAGCGGCACCCAGCCGACGCCGTCGACCGCGACCTCCGGCCAGGCCAGCACATCGCCCCGGCGCACCACGACGTCCTCGCCCGCACCGCCTGCCCGGTAGCCGACCGCGACCCTGGCCGGCAGGCCGATGATCCTGGCCAGCGCGACATAGGCGGTGGCGAACTGGGCGGTGGTGCCCCGCTTGGTGTCCAGCAGGAAGGTCGACAGCTGCGGCCAGCCGTTGCCGCTCGGCAGGTCCGGGCCGGTGGCGTGGGTGTAGTTCTCCCGCAGGAACCGTTCGAGCACCAGCGCGGTCTGGAACGCCGGCCGCTGCTCGCGCACCGCGGTGCGCGCCAGCTCGGTGATCTCCGGCGGCACCTCGCCGAGGTCGCCGACCACCTCGGCCGGGTCGATCGCGGCCGTGCCGAGGGTGCCGGCGGCCACCGTCGGCTCCCACCACGACAGGTCGTAGCCGACCGGGCCGTCGCGGCCGGGGACCAGCAGCGTGCCGGTGGTCTCGTCGACCAGCGGCGCCAGCCCGTCGACCGCGGCCGGCAGGGGCTGGCTCGGCAGCCACGGCCCGTCGACCCCGCCACACTCGACGTGCGCGCGATGCCTGGTCACCGGCACGGTCACCGCGGGCGCGGGTGGCAGCGCGGTGCCCAGCCGGCGCGGCCGCACCCCCGGCTCCCAGGTGACGCCGTTGAACTGGTCGAGCACCACCAGCCGCCACCGGTCGACCTCGGCGTCGGTGGCGTAGCGGAACACCTCCTCGTCCGGGTGCTGCAGGTGTTCGCTCAGCTCGTCGAGCGGGCTGGCCACCCGCTCCGGCGGCAGCGGCGCGAACTGCTTGTCCCGCAACGAGTACGCGCGCGCGGCCACCGGGTCGACGGCGGTGCCGAGCAGTGCGCCGACCACGGCCAGTACGAGGGTCGGCACCACCAGCAGCAACGCGACCACGCCTCGGCGGGCAGGCCCGCCAGCCGAGGCCACCACCCCGGCCAGGACCGCGAAGCCGAACGCGGCGAGCACGGCGGTCAGCCCGGTCAGCGCGACATAGGCCTGACTGAGGCCGAGCACCGCGAGCCCCGGCAGCAACGCCACCAGCGGCCACCGCAGCCTGGCCAGCAGCTCGACGGCCAGCACGCTCGCGACGAGCACCGCGAGCGGCACGAACAACAGCAGCTCGGGCACCGGCCTGGCCGGCCAGGTCGACTGCAGGGTCAGCTGCCAGGACTCGGTCAGCCCGGCGGCCAGCGCGCGCAGCGTCTCGCCGGTCGGCAGGCCGGCGGCGGTGGTGGCGAACAGCAGCGCCTCGGTCAGCGCGAGCAACCCGACGACCAGCACGAGCACCGCCCGCCAGGCCACCAGCACCGGCCAGCGCCGACTGGCCTCGACCACGGCGAAGCCGGTCACCGCGACCAACGCGAGCGGCACCACCAGCGCACCGAACCCGAAGACCGGCGCGAACAACAGCCCCGGCCCGGCGGCCGAGCCGAGCACGGCCAGCACCGCGAGTCTGGCAGGCGTCACCCGGTCACCACCGTGTTCCAGCGCCGGGCCGCGGCGCGCGCGTCCGGCGCGGCGATCACCTTGGCGCCGGGCACCCGGACGGTGACCCCGGTGTCCGTGCCGCCGGCGAGGGTGAGCACCACGGTGGACGCGTAGTGCTGACGCAACGCCGCCAGCGCGGCCAGGTCATCGTGGTGGGCGCCGGCCAGCACGACCACCAGCGAGCCGCCCCGGCCGGCCGGCCGGGTCAGCGGCGCCGGGACCAGCGGCGGCGTGCCGGCCGTCGGCGTCAGCTCGCACAGCTCGTCCAGCACCTGACGTACCGCCTGCTGACCGCCGCGCGACCGCAGGTCCAGCCCACCAGGGGTCACCAGCCGGCACCAGTAGCCCGCGCCGGCGGCCGCGACCAGCAGCGACGCGGTCAGGTCGACCGCCTCCTCGAACACCTCCCGGCCAAGCAGCGCCGAGCGGGTGTCCAGCAGCGCGGTGAACCGGGGCTGGTTCGGGTCGACGTAGTCGCGGACCATCAGCTGCCCGGTGCGCGCGGTCGCCTTCCAGTGCAGGTGCCGGACCTCGTCGCCGACCACGTACTCCCGCACGTCCCGCAGGTCGAGCGACCCGTGCGGCGACTCGTCGGTGGTCGCGCCGTCGTGGTGGTGGCGGGGGAAGCCGGCGATCAGCGCCCGCACGGGATGGACCACCGGATGCACCCACATCGTCGTGGTGTCCCCGGTGGTCAGTCGGCTGCGGCCGAGGCCGAGCGGGTCGACGCGCTCCAGGGTCAGCGGGCCGACCTGGATGCGGCCGCGGCGGGTGGTCGGCAGGTCGTAGTGGTAGACCGCGTCCGCGCCGGGGGCCAGCGGGCGCACCGCGACCGCGTGGAAGCCGCCGTCGACCTGGTCGCCCGCGGTGAACCCGCCGTGCCGGCGCGGATTGTCGTTGTGCACCCGCAGCCGGGCGAACGCCGGCCGGCCGCGCCGCACCCGGTCCGGGTAGGCCTCCCGGTCCACGGTCACCCTCGGCCGGCGCGCGGTGACCACCAGCGCGGCCGCCACCGCCCCGACCCCGGCGCCGCCAAGCGCCCGCAGCACGGGAAAGCCGACCACGACACCGGTCGCGTAGGCGAGCACGGCCGCGACCAGCACCGCCCAACCACGGCGGGTGAGCCGGGGCACTACGCCACCGTGCTGGTGACGCCGACGCCGTTGACCGCCGGCGCCGGGATCGCGGCCAGCACCTCGTCGACGATGTCGCTGGTGGCGCGCTGGTTCAGCTCCGCGTCGGAGGTGCGGATCAGCCGGTGCTCGAGTACCGGCCTGGCCACCTCCTTGATGTCGTCGGGGGTCACGAAGTCCCGGCCGTAGGTCGCGGCCATCGCCTGGGCCGCCCGCACCAGCGCGATGCTGCCCCGAGGGCTCGCGCCGTAGCGCAGGGCGACGTGCGTGCGGGTGGCGGCCGCGAGCCGGGCCGCGTACTCGCACAGCACCGGATCGACGTGGGCCGCGCGGACCTCCTCGACCGCCTGGCGCAGCGTTGGCAGGTCGACCACCGGGGACAGCTCGTCCGGCCCGACGCCAGCGCAGTCACTCATGATCACCAGGACCTCGGCCTCGAGGCTGGGATAGCCGACCGACAGCCGCATCAGGAACCGGTCCAGCTGGGCTTCGGGCAGCCGGTAGGTGCCCTCCATCTCGATCGGGTTCTGGGTGGCGATCACCAGGAACGGGCGCGGCACCTCGTGGCGGACCGAGTCGACGGTGACCGTGCGCTCCGACATCACCTCCAGCAGCGCCGACTGGGTCTTCGGCGTGCCGCGGTTGATCTCGTCGGCCAGCACCACGTTCGCGAAGATGCCGCCCCGGCGGAACTCGAACTCCTCGGCACCCTGCCGGTACACCTGCACCCCGGTCACGTCGCCGGGCAACAGGTCCGGGGTGAACTGGACGCGGTTGTAGCTCCCGCCGATGCTGCGCGCCAGACAGCGGGCCAGGGTCGTCTTGCCCAGACCGGGGACGTCCTCGATCAGCAGGTGTCCCTCGGCGAGCAGGCCGGCGATCGCGAGCCGCACCAGCTGGGGCTTGCCCCGGATGACGCCCTGCACGTTGGCCGCGATCAGCTCGTAGACCTGACCGGCGGTTGGCTGGCTCATGCGGCTTTCTCCCAGACCAGATCGTTGGAACGGGTGACGGTACCGTCCGGCGCGGTCACCGTGACCCACACCGTGTCGCCCTCGACGTGGTAGGCGAACTGGTCGGTCACGCAGTAGCCGTTCGCGTCGCTTGGGCAGTCCCCGCCCTCGTTGGCGTAGGTCGGGGCGGTCGAGTGCGGCATCAGCCGGTAGGGCGTGTTGGGCTGCATGCCGACCAGCTCGACGTGCATCCAGGCGCAGTCCGGGTCGCCGCCGCAGTCGCCCTGGGTCGGCGGGCCTCTGGTCAGCAGCACCTGGCCGGTGGCCTGCGGCGGCGCCTCCACGGTGTGGCTGGCCGGGGCGCCGCGCAGCCGCTGGCCGGCGGTGTTCTCGGTGACGGCCAGGACGGTGAGCACGGTCGCGCCGGTCCCGGACACCGCGACCGTTGCCGACTCGCCGGTGACCGTGACATCGGCGCGGCCGGTGACCCCCACGACGTAGTGCACCAGCCGGCCGCCGCCGAGGTCGGCCGGTTGGTCCCAGGTGAACAGTCCCCGCTCGGCCGGGGCGTCGACCGCGACGTCGAGGTTGGTCGGCCGGCTCGCCGGTCGGGCGGGTGCGGCCGGGGTGACCGGGTTGGTCGCCGCGCCCGGTCCGGCGCCAACGCCGTTGACCGCGCGCACGGTGAACACGTAGCGGGTGCCGTTGGCCAGGCCGCTGATCGTCGCCCGCCGGTCGCCGGGGCCGGTCGTGGTTTGCCCACCTGGCCAGGTGATCCGGTAGGCGGTGATGGCGGATCGGTTGTCCGGCGCGGCATTCCAGGTGACCGTCGCGGTCGCGTTGCCGGCGCTCGCGCGGACATCACCCGGCGCGCCGGGCACGGTCGGCGGCACCCGCACCGGCGGCGGATCGGGCTGTTCGACCGGCGGCGGGTCCGTGACCGGCGGCGGGTCGGCCGGCTTGTCCGGAGTGGACGGTGTGGTCGGCTCGGTCGGCTTCGGCCCGGCGGCGGGTTTACCGGTGTCGGCGGCCGCGCGCTCCTTGTCCGTGCCGGCCCCCTTCTTGTTCGTGTGCTCGTCGGTGATGGGCACGTCGGTCAGTGCGCCGTCCCGGTCGACGACCACGACGTGGCTGCCCTCGTCGCCGTCGACGTAGATGCGGTTGTCCTCGCCCCTGGTCAGCCGGGGGTCGCCCTTCTCCGCCGGCAGCTGTTTGGTCAGCTTGCGCTCGCCCCGGTCGTCGAAGGTCATCAGCTGCCGGGTGTCCCGGTTGACCACCGCGACCACCAGACCGGTCGACACCGGCCCGGTGTACTCGCCACCACCGAGGTCGACGGTCACCGGCGGGCGCGGCTCCCCCCGGCCGTCCAGGTTCACGTCGACCAGCTGCATCCGCGCCCCGTCGAGGAAAACCAGTCGCCCGGCCACATCGCTGCTCGCCAGCCGCACGTCGTCGGCCACGTCCACCCCGAGCGGGCGGGCCGCGCCCAGCCCGTCGTCCTCGACCACGTGCACGGTGTCGGCCGTGGTGTCCACGAACACCACCCGGCCGTCGATCACCGACAGCACACCGGCGTGTCCCTTGGGCAGCAGGACGGCGCACGACACGTGCGTCGCGCCCGGCTGCATCCGGCACAGCAGGCCCGCGTTCGTGCGCGGCAACCACAACGTGCCGTCGCGGGTGGCCAGCGGGGTGCCGACCGGGCCGCCGAGCGCGAGCACCGCGTGCGGCTGGCCGAGCCGAACGACCTTGCCGTCCTCGCGGTAGACCAGATAGGGACCGCCCGCGGTCTCCACCCCGACGGGCAGTTCGCGCGACGGCGGGGTCGAGGTGTCGGCCACCGCCAGGCTCGACCTGCCGAACTCGGTGATCCGCGAGCGACCGACCACATAGCCGCTGGTGTCGCCCTGCAGGACCTGGTCTCCCGGTGCGCCACGCAGGTGCGCGCCAGCGTCCACATCGCCGGTCGCACCGTCCACATGGAACACTGACTGCAGTCCGGCGTGGTAGACCCAGTGGCCAGGTAGGACGAACTGGACGGCGGACACGGGGTTCGCGGCGCCGGACACGGCGACGAGCAGACCGGCCACACACGCGATGACCACGGCGACCATCGGAACGCGGGTGCGCCAGAACTGGCGACGCCCCTGGTTTGTCACGGCCACACCGTAAAAGTAATGGGATCTCGCTGTCCATCACTGATCGCTGGCCGGTAGCTGCCAGCCGTCTTGCGCGACCATTTCCGGTGGTAGCCCATAGTTCAGGACACGACAGGCAGTGCCAGCTCGAAGATGGCGCCGGCGTCCTCCGCGTTGTAGACCGACAGCGTCCCGCCGTGCGCGGTGGCCACCCAGCGCACGATCGACAGTCCCAGTCCAGACGAGCCGCTCCCGGTGCCGAACCGGTCGAACGCCTTGTCCACGAACTCGCCGTGCACGCCCGGACCGTGATCAGCCACGGTGACCCGTCCGTTCGCGACGGTGATGTGCACGACCGCTGGCTGGTCGGGTTGGTGACCGTAGCGCACGGCGTTGTCCAACAGGTTGCCGATCGCCCGCTGTAGCAGCGTCGGGTCGACCAGCACCTTGCACGGCGCGGCGGTCAGCGTGATGGCCGCGCCGTCGGTCGGCGTCTCCTCGACCACGCCGGCCACCAACTGGTCCAGCCACAACGGTTGCACGGCCAGCCGTTCCACCCCGGCCGCGAGCCGGGCGCGCACCAGCAGCCCGTCGATGATGCCGCCCATCCGGGAGGCGAGCCGGACCGTGCGGGGTAACAGGTCGCCGCGCTGGGTCGGGTTGCGCAGCGCGGTCTCCGCGAGCGCGCGCAACGCGGCCACCGGGGTGCGCAGGTCATGCGCGGTCTCGGCGAGCAGCGTCTCCTGTTGTTCCAGCGCGCTCAGCGCCGGGCGGATCGCGCACGCGGCGATCAGGTGGCCGGCGAAGGCCAGGCTGCCGGTGAGCACCGCGGCGCCGATCACCACCCACAGCACCAGTTCGTCGTGGTCGGCGAGCACCGGTTCGGCGTCGGTCACCGCCACCACCGCGCCGAGATAGCCGGACTCGCCCCGGAACGGCTGGGCGCGCACCCGCAGCATCCGGTCGTCCTCGCCGCTCTGGTAGCCGTAGACCTCCCGGCCGGTGCGCACGGCCTGTTCGGCCAGTCCACCGAGGATCGCCGGATCGATGCGCACGCACTCGTTGTCCGAGAACAGCCCGTCGAACCCGCCGTCGGCCCCCGGCAGCACCGCGAACTGCGGGCACTGCTGGTTGATCTCGTCCTGTCCGACGAGCGCGGTGATGATCGCGTCGCCGTCGCGGCCGAGCAACCGGGCCACGGTCGAGGTGACCCTGGCCAACTCCAGGTCCATCGTGGTCTCGCCGCTGTCCTTGTCCGCCTGGATCGCCAGCCAGGCGAACACGATGAGCCCCACGGCGTTCATGGCGGTGAACATCAAGGTCAGCACCCACCGCAGGCGCCGCAGCCGGTCGGCCGACGATCGGTTCACGAGACCGAACCGTACGCTCCGAACCGGTAGCCTCGGCCGCGAACGGTGTGGATCAGCTCCGGCGGCCCGAGCTTGCGGCGCAACCGTTTCACCACCACATCGACCACATTGGACATCGGATCGGCCACCGCGTCCCAGCAGTGCTCGATCAGGTCTGTCCTGGACACCACCTGCTCCGGCCGGATCGCGAGGAACTCGAGGACCGCGAACTCCTTGTCCGACACCGTGAGCAGCACGCCGTCGCGGCGCACGGCCCGGCGCGCGCAGTCCACCTCGAGGCCGGCGTGGCGCACCAGCGCTGGCCGGGTGTCGCCGCGTCGGCACAGCGCGCGGACCCGCGCGGCCATCTCGGCCACGGAGAACGGCTTCACCAGGTAGTCGTCGCCGCCGGCGGCGAACCCGGCGACCCGGTCGGCGACCGAGTCGCGTGCGGTCAGGAACAGCACGGGCACGTTCCAGCCGGCGCGGCGGCGGTGTTGGACGTAGTCGACCGCGTCGCCGTCGGGCAACGTCCGGTCGAACACCGCGCAGTGGAACGGGCCAAGGGCCAGCAGCGCGTGCGTGGTCGCCAGGTCGGGTGCCGAGACCACCTCGCAGCCGGCGGCGCCGAGTTCGACGGACACCGATATCCGCAGGTCCTCGTCGTCCTCGACCACCATTACCCGCACCGAGCGCCCCATGTCATCGAAACCTAATGTGCCGTCGCCAATCGTGTGGCCGGTACCGGAACGGTAGCTCCCGGACCCGACGGCCGACCCCGAGCTGGCCGGAACAGGACGTGGCCGCCGTTCCCGACAGAAGTCTCGCCAGCAGGAGGTGACCGGTGACCGCTCCCGCAGGGGACTCCGGCGCGGCCGCCATGCCAGGCAGCACGACCGCGCACGCGGTCGGCCACGCCGGTGTCGAACTGGTCACCGTGCGGGCGAGATCAGCGGCGCCGCCAGTGCGGATCGCCGCGGCCGGGCGGGCGGTAACCCCCACCGCCGCCCGTCCGGCTCCCCACCCGGTGGCCGAGGCCGACCCGCACACCCGCCCACTGGTGTTGCCGCCACCGCCGTTCCAGCCGCCGCCGGTCACCGGGCACCATGGGCCGCCGCCGAAGCGGACCTGGTCGCGGCACGTGCGCGAGTACCTCCGGCGGCTCAACCCGGTGCAGGTGCTGTGCTGGCAGGTCGCCGCGTTCGCGGTGGTGCTGTCGGTACGCCAGCCGTGGCCGGTGCTCATCGCCATCGCGGCCGCGGCGGTCGTGCTGCTCGCGCTGACCGCGGTGCGCAGCGGCGGTCGGTGGCTCTACGAGCTGGTCGGGTTGGCCGCCGGTTTCCTGACCCGCACCCGCCGCCAGGACCTGCCCAAGACCGGTGGCCCGGCCGGCACCACGGTGGCGTTGCTCGGGATGCTGCTGCCCGGCTCGACGATCCGCACCCTGGAAACCAGCCAGGGCCAGGCGATGGCGATCAGCCACGGCGGCGGCCTGACCGCGCAGCTCAGACCGGCGGCGCTCACCCCGGAACTGCTCGCCACCCTGCCGATGCCGGCCGCACTGCTGCCGACGGTGTCCGACGCGGGACACCAGCTGTTCGGCGTGCAACTCGTGCTGCACGCCGGGTTGCGGGCGCAGACCCCGCGCCGGCTGTTGGTCGCGGTACACGCCGCGCGCACCGTCGAGACCCCGGTCGACGCCCAGCTGACCCTCACGTTGCGCAACGCCCTGCGCCGGGTGCGCCGGGCCCTTGACCGGGCCGGGGTGGCCGCCCAGCCGCTCGCCGAGGAGCAGGCGCTGTCCGCGATCGCCGGGCTGGCACACGTCACCGGCGGCCGGACCGAGGTGCGCGAGGACTGGCGGTTCTGGCGCACCGGCCCGGTAAACCAGGCCACCTTCGGCCTCACCGGCTGGGCCGCGCTCACCGACACCCAGGCACGCGGGCTGATCAGCGCGCTGCTCGCCGGCGTGCCCGGGGTGGCGGTGACGGTGACCCTCGCCGCCAGCACCCAACGCCGGGGCGAGCCCATCGGCAGCGCCACCATCCGCCTCGCCGGCACGACCGAGGCCGCCGTCGACGCCGCGGCCGGCGCCATCGCCCACCGCGTCACACCCCGCGGGATCCGGCTCGCCCGACTCGACGGCACACAGCTCACCGGGGTCGCCGTCTCGCTTCCGATCGGAGTCTTCCTGCCATGACCGTGCTCGCCGACCGTCAGGACAACCCGGTAGCCGTCTTACACCCGCATGCCGTCCGCAACCCCTCCAGCGCCGGGGTCGAGGCGTTGCTGGCCGGCGCGCGCACCGAGGTGCTCGTGATGAGCACGCTGACGGTGGTGGACCGCGACCCGATCGGCGCGGTGCGCCGGATCGACCACGAGAACCTGCGCCGGGGGGTGCGGTACCGGGTGATCGTGCCGGACACCGCGCGCACCGCGCAGGCGCTGGCCAGCCAACTCGGCGCGCTCGCGCTCGCCGGCGCGGACACCCGCACGGTGGCCGAGGTGCCGACCGACGCGTTGGTGGTCGACGGCCGGGTGGTGGTGCTGCCGGTCGACCGCACCTCCGGCGGCACTTCCCTTGGCACGGCGGTGTTCCGGCTCGCCAGCGTGGTGACCACGACGATCGAGCTGTTCGAGCGGGTGTGGCTCACGGCGGTGCCGATGAGCCCGTCGGACCTGCCGGAGGCCGCCGAGCTCAACCCCCGCGAGCGGGAGCTGCTGTCGCTGCTGTCGGCCGGCAGCACCGACGAGTCGGCCGCGGTGCGGCTGGGGGTGTCGGTGCGGACCGTGCGGCGGATGGTCGCCGACATCATGAACCGGCTGGGCGCGCGCAGTCGTTTCCAGGCGGGCGTCAAGGCGGCCGACCGGGGCTGGTTGATCGCGAGGGCGGGCTGATGACCACCATGGGGTCGCGGACCCTGCTGGTCGCGCCAGGGCGCCACGGCGCGTACCCGACGATCGGCGACGCGCTCGGCCACGCGCCGGACGGGGGTGTGCTCGCCGTGGTGGCCGGCACCTACGCGGAGACCTTCGAGCTGGCCGACCGGCGGCTCACCATCCGCGCCCACGAGGGCGGCGAGGTGGTCCTCGACGGCGCCGGCGGCGACTGGCCGACGCTGCGGGTCCGCGGCGGATCGCTCGCGCTGCACGGCATCACGCTGCGCTCGGGGGCGGCGGCGGTGCTGGCCGAGGACGTCGAGCTGACCATGGAGCGGTGTGTGCTCGCCGCCGAGACCGGGCCGGCGATCGTGGTGCGCGACTGCCGCAGGTTCGCGCTCACCCGGTGCACTGTGGACGGTGCGGAGCAGGGCATCGTGGTGGAGAGCTCCTCCGGGCGGCTGGACGAGACCACGGTGTCGAACGTGGCCGGCGACGGCGTGGTGATCGGTCTCGGCGCCGACCCGGAGCTGCGCAACTGCCGGATCACCGACTGCGGGCACCGGGGGATCTACGTCTACCAGTACGCCCGGCCGCTGATCGAGGCCTGCGAGGTGGCCAGGACCGGGCACGAGGGCATCGCGGTCGCCCAGCGGAGCAGGCCGGAAGTGCGCCGGTGCAAGGTGCACGACGTCGGCGGGGTCGGCATCGCGTTCGCCGCCGGCTGTGCCGGGGCCATCGACTCCTGCCAGGTCGACAACTCCGCGTCGCCGGGGGTGTTCGTCGCCGACGGCGCGACCCCGACGGTGACCGAGCCGGCCAGGCGGGTGGCCACCAGCGGCGACGCCGACATCGACGAGCTGCTGTCCGATCTGGACGGCATGGTCGGCCTGCCAGGGGTGAAGGCCGAGGTGCACGCGGTGGTCGACGAGATCCAGGTGAACGAGTGGCGCCGGCGGGCCGGGTTGTCGGTCGGCACGGTCAGCCATCACCTGATCTTCGCCGGCGCGCCGGGCACCGGGAAGACCACGGTGGCCCGCACCTACGGCCGGCTGCTCAAATCCCTTGGCGTGCTGGCCAAGGGCCAGTTCCGCGAGGTGTCCCGGCGGGACCTGGTCGGGCAGTACATCGGGCACACCGCGGAGAAGACGTCGGTGGTGTTCGAGGAGTCGTTGGGCGGGGTGCTGTTCATCGACGAGGCCTACACGCTGTCCCGCCAGGCCGGCTCGGGTGGCGACTTCGGCCAGGAGGCCATCGACACGCTGGTGAAGCTGATGGAGGACCACCGCGACGAGGTGGCGGTGATCGTCGCCGGCTACACCACGGAGATGGCCGCGTTCCTGGACGCGAACCCCGGTCTGGCGTCCCGGTTCTCCAAGACCATCGAGTTCGAGAACTACTCGCCGGCCGACCTGGTGCAGATCATCGGCCGGATGGTCACCGGCGGCGACTACCGGCTGGCCGAGGACACCGCCCCCGTGCTGCGGGAGTACTTCGGCCGGATCGCGGACGACCAGAACTTCGGCAACGCGCGCGACGCCCGCCGGCTGTTCGAGAGCGTGCGCAAGGTCCAGTCCCAACGCCTGCGGCTGCTCGGCCGGATGCCGGACCTGACCGAGCTGCGGACCCTCACCTCGGCCGACGTGCTGGCCGCGACGGGCTAGCGCGCGGCGGTAATGTCGCGACCGTGCGGGTACTGGTGGTCGAGGACGACGAGGATCTCCGGGTCGCGGTCGCCGGCTCGCTGCGCGCGGCTGGGTTCGCCGTGGACGCGACGGGTGACCTGCCAGCCGCCGACGAGGCGTTGTCGGTCAATGCCTACGACTGCGCGGTGTTCGACCGCATCCTGCCCTCCGGGGACGCGCTGAGCTACCTGCGCGGCCGGGGGCTCGCGGTGCCCGTGCTGTTCCTCACCGCCCGCGACGCGGTCGCCGATCGCGTCGCGGGCCTGGAGTTCGGCGACGACTACCTGGTGAAGCCGTTCGCGACCGAGGAGTTGGCCGCGCGCGTCCGCCGGCTGTGCCGCCGGGTGGCGGGCGGGCAGCGGCCGGTGCTGCGCTGCGGAGACCTGGAGATCGACACCGGCCGGCACGAGGTGCGCCGCACGGGGGTGCTGCTCACGTTGACCGGCAAGGAGTTCGACGTGTTGCACCAGCTGATGGCCGGCCAGCGCACCCCGGTCAGCCGGGCGGACCTGATCCGTGAGGTGTGGGACCCGGTCGTCGACCCGACCTCGAACGTCCTGGACGTGGTCATCAACCAGCTACGCCGCAAGCTGCGCGACCCACCGATGATCCACACCATTCGCGGGTTCGGCTACGTCCTGGACGGTTGAGCCGGCCGACCCGAGTGGGCGGCCGCCATGCTCGTGCCCCACGAGCTCACCGCGACTGCAACGCGTCCAGGGCGATGGCCAGTGCGAGCACCAGTCTGCGGTCGAGGGTGGGGTCCTCGATGCGGACCAGGTAGTGGTCCCGGAAGCGGGTCTTCTTGACCACGGTGCCGACGAGGGTGTCGTCCCGGGTGAGCTCGAAGTGGTACTTCCACGGGAACGGGACGTCGCTGAACGGGAGGAAGTCCCATACCCGGCGGAACAACGCCATGGCCAGGCTGCGTTCCCTGGCCACGACCGGCTGCTGTCCCGGTTGGTCGAGCTGCCAGGTCGAGCGGAACAGCGACTTGCCGAACCGCTTACCGAAAACCCCGATCGGGGCGCCGTCCGCAGTGGTCACGTCGTAGGCGCTGGCCAGGTCGATCACCTTGCGGGCCGTGAAACCGGCGAGCACCGACTGCTTGCTCTCGTCGGTGAAGAGGGTGACCTGTTCCTTGAACGCCATCCGCTTCTGCTCGACGAAGGCGACGGGCGCCCCCGGCTCACCACGCGCGTCGTCGGCGAAGACCTCGTAGCGGTTGATCATCATGGTGATCTTCTGGTGCACGTGGAACTGTTGCTGCGCCTGGAGCCACCGCACGTCCACCGGAATTCCTCTCGACCAGCCGCGCCGGTCGGCCCCCGCCGCGATCGGCACAGCGTATGTCAGGTAACCGAAGCGGGAATTACGGGTCAGTCGACCGTGCCGCGTGCCGTCACCCACTGGGTGGGTTGGCCGGTAATCTGCGCGATCAGGTCGAAGTCCCGGTCGTAGTGCAGCACGGACAACTCCATCCGCAACGCCACCGCGGCAATGATGAGATCTGGCATCTTGCACCCCTTGAGCCCCAGGGCGGCGAGCGCCCGCTGGGTTTCCCTGGCCTGGTCGAAGTCTGACGACACAACGTCCACCAGCGGGAAAGCACTCAATGCTCGTTGCAGAGCATCCCACTCATTGCCATTGCGGGCGAAGAAACCGATTTCGAGGTCTGACATGGTGCACCGGCCGACCCGGCCCTGCTCCACGAGCGATGTCACCGCTGCGCGCACCTCGCTGTTCGGCAGGCGAGTCAGCACACTGGTATCGACCAGCCAGGTCAGCGCCACGCCTGCACTCGATCGGCGAAATCGAAGGCAGCCAACGTGTCCAGGGCTGCTGGCACGTCCGAGCGCTGATGCGCCTCGCCTGCGGCGAGACGAAGTGCGGTGTTCACCGTGTCCTTCATCGTCGCCGTGCCGAGTTGCCGCCGCGCGGCACCCTCCCTCTATCGATTACCTATTACTTCCGGTAACATGTACTGCATGAGTGAGCACGACGAGGACGGTTACTCGGGTACGGCGACGCTGACCGTGGCGGACACCGAACTCGCCGTCACCGTGACCCTGGCCGGGAACTTCGAACCGATCAGCGGCCGGTACCAGTGGTACGGCCGGATCCAGCGGCACGACGAGCTGGCCGAGCTGGTCGGCGGCCGCAAGGGCAGTGGCCTGCTGCGCACCCCGCACGGCGAAGCGGCCGGACAGCTCACCGACCCCGACCCGTGGGGCCGCTACCGGATCAGCGGCACCAGCGCCCCGCCCTTCCCGATCCCCACCTCACTCGAGGACCTGGACGAGTGACCGGAACGGGCGTGACCCTGGTCGCCCGTCCCGGTCCCGCACTCAGAGCCCGGTGGCACACCACTCGCCGCCGGACTCCTCCATCTCGACCGTGATGCCCTCGGTCTGGTCGCCCAACGACAGCTCGATCCTGGCCTGGGCGGTGTCGCCGGACTCGGACACGTCGTCGAGCCGCACGGACACGTCGAGCCCCTCGAGGTTGGACAGCTCGCTCTTGAGCGCGGTGGCGTCCGACGAGCTGCAGGCGTAGTCGTCGATGGCGTCGTAGTCCTGCTCCTCGATGATCGTCACGACCATCTCGGCCAGGTCCTCCGGGCTGCCCGTCCCGCCGGAGCCGCCGCCGGAGCTGTCACCGTCGTCCTCGCTCGCGCCGGCGCCCTCGCTGTCGGAGCCACTGTCAGAACCGCTGTCCCCGGAACCGCCGTTGGGGCCGGGGATCTGGACCGACGGGTTCCCGCTGTCGTCCGCGGTGTTCGACGACTTCTTGTCATCGTCGTCGCCGCCAGTCAGCACGAGGACCAACACCAGCGCGACCACCGCGGCGAGCACGGCCCCACCGACGCCGATGATCAACCCGGTATTGTTCTTCGGCGGCGGCGGTCCCCAACCACCCGGCTGCTGCGGGCCGTAACCCGGCGGCTGTTGCGGCGGATAGCCGGGAGGCTGCTGCCAACCGCCACCCGGCTGCGGCGGGTACCCGCCACCCTGCGGCTGGTTGAATCCGCCGGATGGCGGACCGTAGCCCCCCTGGTTCGGCGGGTAGCCCCCGCCCTGCTGCGGGTATGTCACTGCGTGCGCCCCCTATATACGAGATGTGTTGACGCGACGCAGCGTAAACCCTTGCGCCGCCGGTGGGTGCCGGTTCAGCCGACGTGCGACACGGTTGGCCGGAACGCACTCCGCGGACACGTCAACCGCCAGGTCGCGTTGTCGTCCAGCGCGAAGCAGCAAGGTAGGCAGCGAGGTAGGCAGCGGGGAGGTCGTTGCCGCCCCGCGATCAGCCTTGGTCGCCGGCCTGCTCGGCGACGCGTTGGACGGCCTCGACGACGATCTCCGGCTGGTCGACGTAGATGTAGTGGGTGCTCCGCTCCGCGACGCTGAGCTTGCTGCGGCTGGACAGGGCGAGCCACTTCTCCTGCCCCTCCGACCAGATGCGCTCCAGGTCCGGCCCGTACTCCGGAATCGCCGTGAGGAACTCCGGGCCGTGGGTGAGCACCTCGACCGGGATGTCCCCGGCGGAGCTGACCTCCCCGTCGGCGATCGTGAGCAGCTCCGGGTTCTCCCCCTTGCTCATCGCGACCATCTGCGCGCGCACGTCGGCCGCGGGGCTGGCGGCCGTCTCGGGCACCAGCGCCAGCGTGTCCGCCACCGCGGTCGACGGGGTGGCGTCCACCAACACCAGGCCCTTGACCCGGTCCTGGTGCTCGGGGGTGTACCTGGCGGCGATCAACCCGCCGAGCGAGTGCCCGGCGAGCACGACCGGATGGTCACCGGCGGCCTTGTCGAGCACCGCGGTCAGCACCTCGCCGCTGCTGGCGAAATCCTGCGGGCCGGCTGGCTGGTCGCTCTTGCCCGCGCCGAGCCGGTCGTAGGAGCAGACCCGGTCCTGCTTGCTCAGCGTCTCCTGGATACCGGCCAGCTTCTCCAGCCCGTCGCCCGCGCCCGCCAGTAACACGATCACCGGCCGGCCCTCGGCCAGCTCGCCCGTGCACGACACCTGCACCGACCTGCCGTCCACGTCGATCTTCTCGGTGCCCGCCAGCAGTTCCTGCTCGGTGCTGGTCGAGGCCGGTGGGTTGGCCGGGGGCGTTGCCTCGGACGCCTCTTCACATCCGGTGAGCGCGACGCCGGCGACCACGCAGCTCAGTGCGATTGCCACGGGCGCCCTGACAGTGCGAAACACGTTGTCCTCCATGGAGAATCGTTGCGGTACTCGACCACGGGACGATCACCGCCAGATGGACTGACGCGCGCTGGCGGCCTCGACCCTGGCGTGCAAGGTATCGGCCGACCGGACGACACCCGCACCGGCATCCGGAGCATCGTCGGGCGGCACCTGGGGACGCGGCTCGTCGGCGCACTCCGAGCGCGCGGGCGGCAGGACACCGTTGATCAGGTAGTCATCGACCGCCTCGGTGACGCACGGGTTGGCGCCGTAGTGCCCGTGCAGCCCGCTGTCGCGCACGGAGATCAGCTGGTGGCCGAGCTTCGCGGCCATCGCCGGCCCGCCGGCGTACTGGGTGGCCGGGTCGCCGTCGCCCTGGATCACCACGCCGTTGGGGTAGCCGGCGCGGGCCAGCTCGACCAGCGGCTCCGGCGGGGTGAACAACCGGAACGCGCAGTTGGTCGGCGCGGCGCCGACCACGCCCGCGCCGTTGCCGTCCGCGTAGGGGTAGCGGTCGCGGTAGTGGCGCATGTCCTCGTAGTAGGTGTCCAGGTCGGCCGGCCAGTCGGCCTCGCAGGTCACCGTGTCGTACACCCCGGGATCGACCTTGGGAATGGGCGACAGCATGCCGACTGCCCGGCTGGCGTCCTCGGCCAGCGCGGTGTTCCCCTCGGCGGCCGCGCGCAGCTGCCCGATCACCTCGGCGACCACGTCCCAGACCGGCCGGGTCGGTGCCGCGGTGGCCAGGAACCTGTCCAATGTGGACCGGTCGACTTCGGTCGGCCAGTACGCCGGCCAGTTCTCCGGTCGTTCGCGGTCCAGCGGGACCGCCCGGTCGGCCAGCGCGGCGGCCAGGGCCTCGGTGGTGGCCAGCACCTCGTGCTGGCTCGTGCCAAGGTGGTAGGTGCCGTCGCGCTCGGCGACCCAGGCCGCCCACTGCTCCACGTTGAACCGGACGCCGACCGACTGCCGGCGGGCCTGCTCGTGCCAGATCCAGTCGGGGTGCACCGCCGAGTCCAGCACGCTTCGGTTGAGCCGCTGGGGAAACAGGCTGCCGTAGACCGCGCCGAGATAGGTGCCGTAGGAGTAGCCGAGATAGTTGACCCTCTCCTCGGCGAGCACGGCCCGGATGACGTCCATGTCCCGCGCGGTGTTCGCCGTGTTGAGATACGGGCGGACGCCGCCGCTCGCCCGCTCGCAGGCGTCCTCCTTGGCGCGGGCGTAGGCGGCGTAGAGCGGGAACTGGTCGTCGGTCGGGCGGGTGGTGTTCGGCCGGATGTCGGGCACCCGTTCGCACTCGACCTCACTGGACGGGCCGACGCCGCGGGGATCGAACCCGATCAGGTCGAAGTGCGTGGCGATCTCCTGGTGGCGGGCCCCGAGCGGCATGCCGAGCCCGCCGCCGCCGGGCCCGCCGGGGTTGAGCAGCAGAACTCCCTTACGCCGGGCGGGATCGGTCGCCCGGTGCCGGCTGATCTCGATCCGGAGCCGGCCGGCGTCCGGGTCACGGTAGTTCAGCGGCACGGTCACCATGGCGCACTCCAGGTACTTCCACTGGCCCTGCCACGGATCGATGATGATGCCGTCGTCCGGCTGCTCCGAGGGGTCCGGTGGCGGCCGGTCCTGGCACTGGTACCAGTTCGGCTGTTGTTCGTGGAACTCCGCGAGGGGGTCGGTGGCGGCACTCGCCGGCGCCGTCAGCGCGGTGGCCAGGACCGCCAGGGCTCCCGCGGTCATCCGGAATCGCATCGATACTCCTTTGTGGACTGGTCAGGTGGTGGCCAGTGCGGTGGTGGGGTCGAGCCGGGCGGCGCGGGTGGCCGGGTAGAGACCGGCAAGGCCGCCGACGGCCAACGTCGCCAGCACGCCCCCGGCGAGCACCCAGGGCGGGACGACCGTCGGCCAGCCGCGGACCAGCGCGTAGCACGCGGTCACCGCCATGCCGAGGACCGCGCCCGCCGCGCCGCCGAGCGCGGACAACAGCAGCGACTCGCTGAGGAACTGGCCGCGAACCTGGCCCCTGGTCGCGCCGAGCGCGCGGCGCAGGCCGATCTCGGCCCGGCGTTCGAGCACGGAGATGACCATCGTGTTGGCCACGCCGATGCCGCCGACGAGCAGCGCCACGGCGCCGAGTCCCAGCAGCAGCCCGGTGAACGCCTGATCGGCGGCGTGCTGGGCGGCCAGCGCGTCCGAGGGCCGGGAGACCGCGACGTCGTAGGGGCGTTCCGGGTTGGCCGTGGCGGCCAGCACGTCGCGGACCTGGTGCACGGCGTCCTCGCGGGCGCGGGTGTAGATGGTGGTCGGGTGGCCGTCGAAGCCGAAGTACCGGGTCGCGGCGTCGTGGCCGAGCAGCACGGCGCTGTCGAGCTCGGGGGCCAGCGGCGCGGGGGCGAGGATGCCCACCACCGTGGCCCGCCGGCCGCCGACCAGGATCTGGACGTCGGGCCTGGCGGTCGTGATGCCGAGCCGTTCGGCGGCCTTGGCGCCGAGCACGACCGCCGGATAGCGCGCGGTGGCGCGGGTGAGCCACTGGCCGTCGGCGACGGTCGCGCCGACGGTCGCCGGCAGGTCCAGCGCCGTGGCATAGGTGCCGATGGCGTTGGTCTCGGCGGCCGGGATGTGCTCGTTGCGGTAGACCTTCGCCTCGGGGACCTCGCCGATCGAGGACACCGACTCCACCGGGCCGATCCGGCCGACCATGCCGGCGGCGGCCGAGGGCAGGGTGGGGTTGCCGCCGGCCAGGCCGGGGCCGGGCGCGACGGTGAGCAGGTTGGTGCCGAGGGTGTCGAGCGCCCGGTCGAGCTGGGCGCGGCTGGAGCCGGAGATGCCGACCACCGCGACCATCGCGGCGATGCCGATCGCGATGCCCAGTGCCGACAGGAAGGCACGCATCGGCCGGGTCCGCAGGCCGGTCGCGCCGACGTGCAGCCGGTCCCGCACGCTCAGCCTCGCCGGGGTCAGCATGTGTCGGCCTCGACCCGGCCGTCGCGCATCGAGATCCGCCGGCCGATGGCGGCGGCGATCTCCCGGTCGTGGGTGATCACGATGACGGTGGTGCCGCCGGCGTTGAGGTCGCGGAGCAGGGTGAGCACGGTCTGGCCGGAGCGGGTGTCGAGGGCCCCGGTCGGCTCGTCGGCCAGCAGCAGGCTCGGCTCGCCGACGATGGCGCGGGCGATCGCCACCCGCTGTTTCTCGCCCCCGGACAGCTGGTGTGGCCGGTGGCCGAGCCGGTGCGCGAGGCCGACCCTGGCCAGTGCGTCGGCCGCGCGCCGGCGGCGGGCTCCTGGGCGGGTGCCGGTGTAGAGCAGGCCGTCGGCGACGTTGTCGAGCGCGCGGACGCCCTGGGCGAGGTGGAAGTGCTGGAACACGAAGCCGATCCGGCCGGCCCGCAGCGCGGACAGTTGCCGGTCGGACAGGGTGGCGAGGTCGAACCCGTCGATGACGACCTGGCCATCGGTCGGCCGGTCCAGCGCGCCGACGATGTTGAGCACAGTGGACTTCCCCGACCCGGACGGGCCGACGATCGCGGTCAGCTCGCCGGGCGCGATGTCGAGGTCGACACCGTCGAGCGCGGTCACGCCGCCGGGGTAGTCCTTGCGGATGCCGCGCAGGCGCACGATCACGACGGCACCCCCACCCGCTGGCCGGCCGCCAGGTCCGGGGCGGAGACCTCGACCTGGCCGCCGGCGAACATGCCGGTCTCGACGGCGACGATCCGGCTGGTTCCCTTGTCGACGACCTCGACGCCGTAGCCGCCCTCGGCGAGCGCGAGCAGCGCGGCGACCGGCACGGTGAGCACGTCGGCCCGCCGCTGCGCGACCAGGTCGACGTCCACCGGGGTGCCGCCCTCGAGCGCGGCGAGGCTTTTCTGGTCGGCGACGGCCATGGTCAGCCGAACCGCCGCGGCGTCGTCCTGCTTGTCGTCCACAGTGGACAGCGTGGTGGCGGCGGTGACCTTGGCCGTGGTGGCGCCGTCGGGGAGCTGGACGGTGACCGGGTCGCCGACCTTCGCCAGCCGCTGGTCGGCGGCGTCCAGGTCCGCGGTGACGACCAGGGTGGCGCCGGTGTAGGACAACACGGGACCGGTCGCCGGCCCGCCGAGCTGTCCGGTCCACTCGGCGATCCGCACGGCGGCGGGCACGAACACCACCCGGCCGCGCTCGACCGTGCCGGTCTCCGCCAGCCCGAGATCGTCCTGCCAGTCGCGTACCGCGCTGGCCGTGGCGGCGGTGTACTCGGCGTCGACGTCGAACCCGTCGTACCCCAACGCCCGCAGGTTCTTCTCCAGCTGCGTGACGTCGCCGCCCTCGCTGCCGGGGCGCAGGTCCCGGTACATCGGCACGGTGCCGTACATGGCGATCACCGGCCGCTCGTCCACTGTGTACAACGGCGCGCCCCGCTCGACGGTCTCGCCCGCGCCGGCCAGCCACGTCAACGTGCCGGCCTGCCCGCCGACGATCTCGTGCGCCGGGCCGTAGTCCAGCGCGCCGGACACGGTCCTGGTCTCGGCGAGGTCCTGTTTGGTCACCGGCGCGGTCGCCAGTGGACGCGCGGCCGGCGACTCGGCCGGGGAACCGGTCAGCGCCATCGCCGTGACCGTCGCGCCGACCGCGACGACCGCCACCGCGACCCCGCCGCCGATCAGCCAGCGTCGTGCCCGACCCATCACTGGTTCCCCGGCCACAGCGACTGACAGGCCTGGTCGGCGGCGGCCAGCTTCTCGGCGTCCGCACCGGTCATCGCGGGACCGCTCATGCTGCCGTCCGGCTCGGGATCCGGCATCTCCACCCCCTTGTCCCGCATGCACTTCGCGTACGCGCGCAGCTGGTCGAGCTCCTCCGGAGTGATCTGCGCCGGCTCACCGCCGTCCGGCAGGTACTGCTTGCAGGCCGTGAGCGCCCTGTGCTCCTTGGAGTCCGGCGGCCCGTCGACCACCACCGGCGACTTGCCCGGTTCCGGGTCGGGCAGGTCGACCCCGTTCTCCCGCATGCACTTCGTGTACTGGAGGCCGGCGTCGTCGCCGGCTTTCGGCGTTGGCGAACCGCTTTCGGACTCGGTGCCGCCCGCGCTGGCGACCTTCCCGGAGTCGTCAACGGGTTCGGCCGAGCCGCAGCCCGTCATGGCCACCAGCAGCAGGCCCGCCGTGATCCACTTACGCATCAGTCACCTCTCGTCGACCGGTGCGGACCGCACGACGCGGCCCGGCAACGGCGAGGAGCATGCCCAGCGGCGGCTGATCGTTCCCTGAAACCGATCATCAGGGTTCCTTCAGGAAGCTGTGGCAGCGTGGGGCCGGTGCGCATCCTGGTGGTGGACGACGACGAACGACTCGCGTCGCTGGTGAAACGTGGCCTCGAGGCGGAGGGCTTCGCCGTCGACCTGGCGTTCACCGGCACCGACGGGCTGTGGCTGGCCCGCGAGCACGACTACGACGCGCTGGTGTTGGACGTGATGTTGCCGGGCCTCAACGGGTATCGGGTGTGCGCGCAGCTGCGGGAGGAGGGCCGCTGGACGCCGATCCTGATGCTCACCGCGAAGGACGGCGAGTTCGACCAGGCCGAGGGCCTCGACGCCGGCGCCGACGACTACCTGACCAAACCGTTCTCCTACGTGGTGTTGGCCGCCAGGGTCCGCGCCCTGTTGCGCCGGGCGCGGATCAGCAGGCCAGGCGGCGCCCGGATCCGGTTGGGCGACCTGGAAGTCGACCCGGCCGCCGCGCGGTGTCTGCGCGCCGGGACGGAGATCTCGTTGACCGCCAAGGAGTTCGCGATCCTGGAGTACCTGGCCAGCCGCGCGGGCCATGCCGTGTCGAAGACCGCGATCATCGAGAACGTGTGGGACTTCGCCTTCGACGGCGACGTCAACACCGTCGAGGCGCATGTCAGCAAGCTGCGGCGCAAGATCGACACCGCGTTCGGCAGGCGGGCCATCGAGACCCTGCGCGGCATCGGCTACCGACTCGCCGCCGACGGCGGCTGAGCCGTGCTCGCCTCGATCCGGGCCCGCACCACGCTGGTCGCGACCGTCGTGGTGGCCGTGGCGCTCGCCGCCGCGATCGTGCTGGTGACCTGGCTCGTGCGGGGGAATCTCACCGCCAGCGCGGAGAACCAGGCCCAGGTGGCGCTGGACACCGTCTCCGCGCAGCTCATCGCCGGGGAGAACCCGAGCATCGTGTCCGACGGCACGACGACCGTCCAGATCCTGGAGCCGGGCGAACAGCCGAGGACACAGACGCCGACCGAAGGGGCCGTGGCCTTCCTCCGCCTGGTGGTGACCGACCGTGGCACCTACATCGTGCAGAGCCAGACCTCGTTGGAGGCAACCGAGAGCGCACTGTCCACACTGGCCTGGTCATGGGGCGGGATCTCCGTCGTCGTGCTGCTCGCGGTAGCCGTCATGACCCGGCGGTCGGTGCGCAGCACGCTGGCGCCGATCGAGCGGATCCGCGCCGAGTTCGCCGACATCACGACCAACGACCTCCACCGCCGCGTCCCCCTGCCACCCACCCGCGACGAGGTCAGTCAACTGGCCGGCACGATGAACGCCACCCTGGACCGCCTCGAACACGCCGTCGGCCAGCACCGCCAGTTCGTCGCCGACGCCTCCCACGAGCTCCGCGGCCCGATCGCCGCCCTGCGCACCGAACTGGAACTGGCCGTCGACCACCCGGCCGGGACCGACTGGCCGGCCAGCGCACGCGACGCGCTGGCCGACACCCACCGGCTGGCCCAGCTCACCGACGACCTGCTGTTCCTGGCCCGCATGGACGCCGACGAGCCCGCCAGGAACACCGAGGTCGACCTGACCGCCACGCTCACCGAACTGACCAGACGCCGGGAGGCGGTCCGCACCCACGTCCCCGACGGTCCGGTCACCGTGCACGGCAGCGCGCCCCACCTGCAACGCCTGCTCGGCAACCTCCTCGACAACGCCCACCGCCACCGCCGGCACCACGTCGACGCCCACCTGCACGCGACCACCGGCGCGGTGGTCATCAACATCGAGGACGACGGCAACGGCATCGCGCCGGCCAACCGGGAGCGGATCTTCGACCGCTTCACCCGCCTGGACGAGGCCCGCACCCGCGACCGCGGCGGCGCGGGCCTCGGCCTGGCCATCGCCCGCGACATCGCCCACCGCCACGGCGGCACCCTCCAGGCCGACGCCGCCCCCACCGGCGGCGCCCGCTTCACCCTCCAGCTCCCTGTAGCAAACTGACGGTCCATGACGGCGATCAGGCCCGCGGCGGACGCGGCGGCGGCGCGGTGGCTGCTGCGGACCGATGTCGACTGGTGGGACCTCGTTCGGTACGGCCCGCCGGGCTTCGACGTGTACGTGCGGATCGCCATGGCCCCGGCGGCCGATCCGATTCGCGTGGCACTCGCGACCCTCGCCGCCCACACGGCAACCCCGGCCAGCGGGTATGTGGCGATCTGGGAGGGCTGGACGGGGGACCCGGTGCCGCAGGCACCACGAGTGCCGGTTCCCCATCGGGAGATGCTGCTGTTCACCGGCCCGGTCGACGTGCTCCGAGACGCGCCGTCGCTGGCCTGGTACGGCGCCGCGACCGGCTCCCAGGAACCGCACCTGGTGTGGCCGGCGGATCAGGCCTGGTGCCTGGCCTGCGAGGTGGACGAGGAGATCGAGTTCACCGTCGGCTGTTCGGTCGCCGCGTCCAGGGCGCTGGCCACGGCCCTGCCCGGCGCTGTCCGCCAGGTGCGCTACGGCGAACAGACGCCGTTGTACCGCGACCCCGCCTAGGGCAGCGGGAGCATGGCCAGCGGCACATGGTGCTGGCCGGCGTGGATGTCCCGGTCGCGCAGGCTGCCCTGGGCGACCGGCCGGGGGAAGGAGATCTTGACGACGTCCAGCGACGGGACGCGGAAGATCCGCACACCGTCGGCCGGCACGCCATACAGCCGCCCGATGACCTCCTCGTTCAGGAAAGCCGGGTCGGCGGCGACGGCGTAGGCGGCCTCGTCGCGCAGGAACAGCTCCATGGTGACCCAGAACGGGCCCGCGTTCTTGGACCGGACCTCGAGCGCGAGGTCCTGCAGGGTCTCAGGCACGGGCTTCCCCCATCTCGGTGCGGAACATCGCCGTCGGGCTGTCGGCGTCGACGACGTGGTTGAGGACGAACTCGTACACCGCGCCCCGCTCGGTCTCGGCCGGTGAGGTCGCGAACGCCAGGCTCGGCAGGTACGCCATGTCGGCCGTCGGCAGGTGCAGCATCAGCGGGTTGGCGACCTTCGCGACCGCGGTCGCGGTGGCCTGGTCGGCGGCGCGCACCAGCAGCATCACCCCGACCTCCCTGGCCGGGCCGGTCGCGGGGTCGAGGTCCTCCAGGATCGCGTTGTGGCCGTAGAGCCGGATGTCGACCTGGTAGTCGTCATCGCCGAGCGCGAGGGTCTGGTGAACGCGGTCGGCGAGCACCTTGGCCAGCAGCGCGGCCCAGTCCTCGATGTTGGCCAGGATGTGCGGGTCGCGGATCGCGGAGAACGACATCGTCTCGTAGCCGCTGATCCTGGCGCCCTCGAGCTTGATCGTGTGCTGCTCTGCCGGTTCGAAGACCGAGTTCTCCACGCGCACGACGCGGTCGGTCACCGCGCGGTAGGTGGCGTTGGTGACGTCGAGCGTGCCGGCCGGTTCGCGCATCCGGAACGGGTTGGCCGTCTCGTAGAGCATGTGGGCGGCCACCGACGCCGGGGTGCACGCCGAGGCGGGGTCGAGCGGCTCGATCGTGAAGCCGTCGTGGTCGATCGTGGCCAGCACGCCGCCGGTGCGCGGGTTGGTGGTGCACTGGCCGCCGCACTCGACGATCTTCGCCGCGTGCCACACCGGCCCGGCGGGCAGTCCGTGCAGCAGCGGGACGGCGGCGGCCACGGCGGTGTCGGTGGCCCGGCCGGCCAGGACGACGTCCGCGCCGGCCAACAGCGCGGCCGCGATGGGCTCGTGGCCCATCATGCCCACGATGCGCGCGCAGCCGTCGATGGTCGCGGCGTCGAGCGGGCCGTGCGGCGGCAGCGGGTGGATGGCGTGGTCGGCCAGGCGTTGCCTGAGGTGGGCCGGGGACTGCTCGCTGTAGATGGTGGCGACGGTCAGCTGGAGGTCGTCCTCAGCGAGGATGCCGGCGGCGATGCCCGCCAGCCAGTCGACGCCGCTGTCGGCACCGCTGGTGCCGCAGGATCCCACGATGAGCGGAATGCGGGCCTTGGCCGCCGCGCGCAGTGCGATCCGCAGGTCGTGCGCGACCGCCGCGGCGGAGGTCTTCGGGGTGCCGGAGCCAAGGTAGTACGGACCGGAGTCGGTGGAACCGCCGTCGATGGCGATGACGTCCGCACCGAGCTCGAGCCCTCTGGCCACCGACTCGGCGGTGAACCCGGCGCCGATCATGCCGGTAGGCACCAGCACCCGCACCTGTCCCGCCTCCCCGGAATTGAATGTGTTGGTCGCGTTGGGGACCGCGGGTGCTGGTTGAGTACGTACTTGTGGCTGGGTTGCGTCACGTTCCCCTGAGGTGCGGTTGGGAAGTCCTCGGGATGAACTCGATCCTGAGCTTGCCGGAGGGTGTTTCACAGCGTCTCCTTCGGGGTGTTCAGGGGAAAGCGGGGTTCGCCGCGGAGGGCGGCGAGTAGCTCGTCGGCCGCGGCCAGTGCGGTGGCTCGTCTGGCCTGCGCGGTCTGCCCGGCCAGGTGTGGGTAGACGGTGATGCCGTCGACCGTGCGCAGTGGGCTGTCCGGCGGCAGCGGCTCGGTGTCCACGACGTCCAGCGCGGCGCCCGCGAGCCGGCCGCCGGCGACCGCGTCGACCAGCGCGGCCTCGTTGACGAGCGCGCCGCGGGCCGTGTTGACCAGGATCGCGGAGGGCTTCATCAACGCGAGGGCCGTGGCGTCGACGAGATGGTGGGTCCTCGGCGTCAGCGCGGTGTGCAGAGACACGTAGTCCGCGCCGCGCAACAGCGTCGGCAGGTCGGTGAACTCGACGTCCACAGTGGACGGATCGGGATGGTTCGTGTGGCAGCGGACCGTCATGCCGAAGGCCCTGGCCAACGGCACGACCGCGCGCGCCGCCGCGCCGAACCCGACGAGCCCGAGGGTCGCGCCGCGCAACTCGTGACCGCTGCCCCTGGGCCACTCGCCGGCGGCCACCCCGGCCGCGGACACGACCAGCCGGCGCGCGGCAGCCAGCAGCAGGCCGATCGTGTACTCGGCGACGGCATTGCTGTTGATCCCCGGCAGGTTGCTGACCCGGATGCCGAGCCGGGTGGCCGCGGCCACGTCGACGGCGTCGTACCCGACCCCCGACCGCACGATCGCCCGCAGCCTCGGCGCTTGCGCCAGCACGGCCGCGGTCAGCGGATCGTGCCCGACGATCACGCCGGTGACCCCGCGCAGCGCCGCGACCAGGTCACCGCCAACGTGATGCTGGACCCGGTATCCGGCGGCCTGGAGAACGGCGGCGGCCTCGTCGCCCGGACGCGAGTAGTCGGTGGTGACCAGGACGTCGTTCACAGCGCGGCACCGACCCGATCGCGCGCCAGGACCTGGATCCGCAGCACGACCACGACGGCGAGCACCGCGAGCGCCGCGGCGTTGACCAGCATCAGGTCCCAGCTGGTGAGGTCGACCATGCCGCCGACCACCGCCGGGCCGACGAACCCGCCGGAGTACCAGCCGACCGTGTACAGCCCGGTGTAGGTGCCGACCACCCGGCTCGACGGCGCCAGGTTCCACAGCAGCACCGCCCCGTTGATCATGAACCCGGCCGCCCCCGCCGCGCCCGCGCACAACGCCACCACCGTCCCGGTCGGGGTCTGCACCAGCGTGCCGGCGACCATCGACCCGGCGAACAACGTCATGCCGGCGGCCATCACCCGCAACCGCCCGACGCGCTCGGACAACAACGCCAACGGGAACGCGGCGAGCAGGTAGGCCACCCCGCTGAGCAGGGTGAGTCCACCGGCGTCCCCACGGGACAACCCGAGCGTCTCCATCCCGTAGGTGGTGATCAGCGACCGCGAGGAGAACCAGGCACAGCCGAACAGGAAGATCGCGAGGATCACCAACAGCCTGCTGCGGTCGGCATCGCGGACGATGTCGGCCAGGACGTCGCGCATCCGGGATGTCGGCGCGGTCTCGCCCGCCTCCTCGGCGACCGCGGCCCGGTAGGCGGGCGAACTGCTGTCGCGCACCCGGGACACGAGCACCGCGACCGAGCCGAGCATCAGCACCGACGGGATCCAGAACGACAGCACCGGGTACGAGTCCACGAGGAACGTGCTGATCAACGCCGAGACGATGACCGTGAGGCTGATGGCGATCTTGACCACGGCGTTCGCCCGGCTGCGGCGCTCGGGGCGGATGAAGTCCGGCAGCAGCGACTCCCCCACCGGCTTGAGGCTGTTGGCCACCAGCGCGTAGCTGAACATCACGACGATCAGCACGGGCAGCGTCGAGGCGAGCGGGATGGTGGCGAACAGCAGGGCGGCCACCGGCATCCCGACGGCCAGGTAGGGGATGCGGCGGCCCCAGCGGGTGCGGGTGTTGTCCGAGCGGTTGCCGATCCAGGGCTGGATCACGATGCCCAGCATGTTGTCCATGCCCATCAGCAGGCCGATCAGCGCGGCGCTGCCCAGGTGTTCGCGCAGCAGGGGCGGCACCTGGGCGTCGTAGAAGTTCCAGGTCGACTCCTGGGCGAAGGCGGCGAGTGCCACGTAGAAGGTGATGCGCCGCCCTGTGCCCGTCCTCACGTCCGGTTCCGCTGCGGTCATCGTCGTCCTCCGGGAGCCGCGGTCGTGTCGTCGCGCAGGTTAATTACGCTATAGCAAAACTGTCAACAGTTGCATAAACGTATGCCATACGATGACGCTCATGAGCCAGGCCCCGCCGTGGACGGAGACCCTCGCCGACCGCACCTACCGTGCGGCCAGGGACGCCATCGCCGCCGGCGAGCTACGCCAGGGGGAGAAGATCACCGAGCGCGGCCTTGCCGAGCGCTTCGCCGTCAGCCCCACCCCGGTCCGGGAGGCGATCCGCCGCCTGGAACAGGACGGCCTCATCGAACGCGTCGGCCCACGCACAGTCGTCGTGGCCACCATGGGCGACAACGCGATCCAGGAACTGGCCGAGGTCGAGATCGCGCTGCGCGGCCTGGTCGCGCGCTTCGCCGCCCGGCACGCGACCCCCGCCCAACTGGACGACCTGGACACCATCCTCGACGAGGCCGACGACCTGCTGATCGTCGCGCGGAAACGGCACGCCGACGGCCAGCCGGTCGACCGCCAGGTGAACAAGCTGCTGGACACCATGCAGCGGTTCAACGACGCGGTGAGCACCTGCGCCAGCAACCCCGTGCTCGTGCGCCTGCTGGAGCAGACCCGGGTGTTCTCCCGCGCCGAGCGCCGCACCCGCCTACTCGACCACGTCGCCGCCAACGACCGTTTCGGCCTCGACCGCTACGCCAGCCACCGCGACCTCGTCCGCGCCCTACGCAACGCCGACGCGCCCGCCGCCGAACACATCGTCATGACCGACGCCCGAGGCGGACTCGTCGAACTACTCTCGAGCTGACGCGCTCACCTGGCCAAAAAGCCGGACACAAGTCCGCGATCGCGACCGCGGTTAGGCGCTCAACCAACTCGGTGAACGACGCACCCGGCGCGAGCGGGTCGGTGGTGTCCCACAGCAGCCTGGTCGAAACTCAGCTCCTCGATCCGCCGGAACCGCGCCAGCAACTCGGCGGCCGGCGCGTCCTACATGACGATCACCCCGAAACGGGTCATGACAGCAGCTCGATCACGCTCGGGAAGTCGTCACCGCCGAAGCCCTGCTCGACGCGGCGGCGCATCAGCGCGAACAGCGGGTCGGACAGCTCGGTACTCACGCCCTGGGCGCGGCTGACGTCGTGGATGCCGTCGTTGGCCACCTGCATCGACAGGTCGGACTCCGTGGCTGTGTAATCGCCGGAGTCGATCTGGCCAGCCATGTCGACGAGCGCGGGGAACATCGCGCGCAGCCACGGGATCAGCAGCGTCTCGGTGAACTCGACGACCGGCGTGCCCTCGGTGCGCACCATCGCCGCCGCCTGCACGAACCCGCCGAGCATGCCGTACATACCGGTGAGCATCGCGATGTCATGCAGCGCCGCCAGGCCCGGCTCGGCACCGAGGTAACGCCGTTCACCGAAGGCCGCGAGCACGTCCCCCACGCGCACAAACGCCTGCTCATCACCGCTGTAGAGCACGACAGCGGCCGGCGTTCCGATCATCGACGGAATGGCCATGATCCCGCCGTCGAGGAAGTCCGCGCCACGCCCGGTGATCAGCGCTGCCAGCTTCACCGCCTCCGCCGGAGTGCCGGTGGTGAGGTTGACGACCGTACGGCCGCTGAGGTCCAGGCCGTCGAGAACCGCGACGACCGAGTCGAAGTCGAGCAGGCACAACACAACCAGCTCGTTCGCGGCGACCGCGTCGGCGGCGGTGGTCGTGTGTGTGACGGCGAGGTCGGCCGCGCGGCCGGGAGTGCGGTTCCAGACGGTGGTGTCGTGGCCGTTGTCCACCAGTGAGGCGGCGAGCGCGCGGCCCATCTTGCCGAGTCCGATGACTGTTGTGTTCACGCGGAAGACTCTGCTTCTGTGCCGTACAGTAAGGCAAGTACCTACCTAAAAGTCAGGTACCCACCAAAAGGTAAGGATCCAGGCAAATGCCGGCACACGGCCCATACACGTGCGGTCTCGACGCGGCGCTCGACATCGTCGGCGGGAAGTGGAAGTCACTCATCCTGTGGGCACTGGCCGAGACGCAGGCAATGCGCTTCGGCGAACTGCGACGCGAGGTGGTCGGCATCACGGAGAAGATGCTGATCCAACAACTGCGACAGATGGAGTCCGACGGCCTGATCCACCGCGAGGTGTACCGACAGGTGCCCCCGAAGGTCGAGTACTCGGTCACCGAGTTCGGCCGCTCCCTCAACAAAGCCCTGACCCCACTAGGCGACTGGGGCGAACAACACATGACCCGAATCGCCAGCCGGGACCCCCGCGCTGCCTCCAGGTGAGGAGCGACCATCGTCTGGATCCCCGTCGGCCCACTCTAGGGTCGGGCCCGGCAGCAGCACGGGAGCGAGGGACACATGGCGACGACGGCTCGGGAACGGCTGGCGCGACTGCTCGACGACACCGAACCGGCCGGGTCGTTCAGTGCTCAGTTGCTGGCGCCGGCTCAGCTGCTCGAGTTGGAGGTGTCCGGCGTCGGGCCGGTACGCCTTCCCCTCTGGGCGCCGTCGGCGAAGAAGCTGGTCGCGGCGGCGCGGCCGGCCATGTTCGGCCAGGGCGAGGAGACGCTGACCGACACCGACGTCCGCGACACCTGGGAGCTCACCCCGAACCAGATCACGCTCGGCGGGCCCGGCTGGACGGCGCTGCTGGACGGCGCGCTGGCGCACTTCCGTGATGAGCTCGGGCTCCCCCGGACGGCACGGCTGCGGGCCGAACCGCACTCGATGCTGGTGTACGGCAAGGGCCAGTTCTTCCTCCCCCACCAGGACTCGGAGAAGCACGACGCGATGGTGGGCACGCTGGTGGTGTCACTGCCATCGGCGCACACGGGCGGGGAACTGGTCATCGACCACGCCGGGGAGACCCGGACCTACCGCGCGTCGAAGGAGGACCTAACCCTCGTCGCGTTCTACGCCGACTGCCGGCACGAGGTCACGCCGGTCAGGTCCGGGTACCGGGTGACGCTCACGTTCAACCTGCTCGCCGATACCGAGAGCGCTGCGCGGGTGACCGGCCCCACCACCGAGCTGGCGCACTGCCTGACTGAGCACTTCACCACGCCGGCCACCCAGCGGTACGGACGTCAGGACCTCGACCCGCCAAATCGGCTGGTCTTCCTGCTTGACCATGAATACACCCAGCGCGGCCTGACCTGGCATCGGCTCAAGGGCGTCGACGCGGAACGCGCCGCGCTGCTGCGCGCCGCCGCCAAACAGGCCGGGTGCGAGACAGTGCTGGCACTGGCCGAGGTGCAGGAGACCTGGGACGCCCAACCGTCCGACGGCGGGTGGGGCTATCACGACGACGAAGACGCCGACGAAGACGACTATCAGCTCACCGATCTGATCAACGACGACATCACCCTCGGCTGGTGGACGGGCCCGGACGGCACCGATGGTGAGCCGATCTCGGTGAGCATCCCTCACCACGAGGTGTGCGCCACCACGCCGAGCGCGGACCTGGAGCCCTACCAGTCCGACTACGAGGGCTACATGGGCAACTACGGCAACACACTGGACCGGTGGTATCGGCGGGCCGCGATCGTCGTGTGGCCACGGGACCGGGCGTTCACGGCGCGTGCCGAAGCCGGGTCACAGTGGGCGCTCCGAGAGCTCCGTGAGCGCATCGACGCCGGTGACCTGGCGGGCGCACGTGCCGCGGCGGAGTCGCTCGCGCCGTTCTGGAAAAGGACCGGGTCGCGGGCGGAACTGCTTGGCGCCGCGCTGGACGTGGCGGCGGGTCTTGGCGTCGCCGAGACAGCCACGATGCTGCTCGAGCCGTTCCGGGTGGAGACGCTCACGCAGGAGCATGCGGACTGGCTGGCGGCGGCGGCCGGCCAGTACGGCGAGGAGTGGACGCAGAGCGTCATCAACGGTTGGTTCGAATCCAGGCACCACTACGGAACCGACCGGCACGAGTGGGTCGAAGAGCTGCCAGGGCTGTGCGGAGCGCTGCGCACCACCAGGAGTACGGAGGCGGCACGGCTGCTGGCCGCCAGAGCCTGGCAATGGCTGGACGACGACCTGCTGACCTGGACCAAGACCGCACGAACCGAGGTCCGCCGGCCAGCGTTGGAGAGACTCGGTTCGCCGCTGACAGGGCTGCTGGAGGCGGCCGACGACCCGTTGCGCACTGAGATCATCACCGCGCTGCGCGGGTACGGGGACGCGGTGCTGGAGTGCCTGATGCCGACACTGCGTTCGGTGGGCACGCGTCGAACGGCAACGTTCCACACGGTCGCGCGGGACTGCGCGCAGCGGCTCAGCACGATCGTGGCGCGACCGCGGCGGGAGGACGACGACTGGTCGATCGCGTGGACCGGGTGCCGGTGCGACCTGTGCGACACGCTGGGAACGTTTCTCGCCTCCCGTTCGCGGCGAGTCTTTGAGTGGCCGCTGGCGAAGAACGGACGTCAGCACGTGCACAGCAAGATCGATTCGGCTGGACTGCCGGTGCGCCACCAGACCCGGCGACAGGGCCGGCCATACATGTTAGTGCTGACGAAAACCCACGAGCTGTTCACCCGTGCCACGAACGCGCGGCACACAGCCGAGAACGACCTGGCCTGGCTGACCGCGACCTGGAGTGACCCATCAGCGCAAACGTGGGTACAAGCATGAACCGTTCGACATCCGCTCTGGCGGCTCTGTCCGCAGACGAGAAGGCAATCGTGCTCGATGGTCTGCTCGGCGTCCGCCCAGATCTTCGAGAACTCGCCGAAGTCCAGGCCGTCCGGCTCATGTCGGACGGAGACCGCTCTGCGGTCACCGTCGCGGTCGCCGGCACCTTGCGCGGTCTGGATATCGAGGAGCTCAACAACCGCGCGGGATACCGACCGGGTCACGGATATGTCCATCCGGTCGTGGCCGCGGACGAGATCATGGACGAAGCGCTGGAGCCCTTTCTGCTGGATCTCGAACGTCGAGCGGCGCTCGGTATCGCAACCGCGGCTGCCGAACTCGCGATGGGCATACTGGTGGGCCTGTACGAGTGTCGCGACGGAGGCAGCGAAACGCTGCTCGAATACTGCCCGGACTACGCCGCCGAACGCGCGGAGAGCGTGGTGGACCGGTGCGCGCGGCTCGGCATCGACCTGCCCCGCGCGGAACTACTCGATCTCCTGCCGGAGTGGGACGGCATCCTGCCCAACACCGTCGATGCTCTCCCAGCCGATACCGAGTACCCGTCGGACCTGCTGGTCTCGGATCGAGATCGAGCGCACGACTAGGTCGAAGCCGACCAGGTTTTGCTGGGCTTCGTGCGGTGGCAGCACGACCGCCTGTTCGAGCGAGTGTCCGACGAAGAGACCCGTCAGCCTTACACGCGCACATTCATGATACACTCATTGTTGAGTGACTTATCGGTGAGTGTATCTGGGGTGATCGTGTTCATTGGACGTGAGCGGGAGCTGGCGCTGCTCGACCGAGTGCTGGGCAAGGTCAGGGAGGGAGGGCGGGTTGACCGGCCTGGTCGCGCTCTACTTGTGCGCGGTCGCCGTCGGGTCGGCAAGTCGCGGCTGGCCGAAGAGTTCGTTGAACGCGCGGGTGTTCCGTACGTGTTCTTCACCGCTTCCGCGCAGTCGAGTATGGAGGCGGATTTGAGGCTGTTCACCGAGGCCGCCATCAGCTCGGATCTTCCTGGTGCTGACGTGTTCCGCGACCAGACCCCCACGTCCTGGGACGCGGCGCTCCGGCTCCTGACGGCGGCGCTGCCCGAGGGACAACCCTGCGTGATCGTTCTGGACGAGATGCCGTACCTCATCGCCAACGACGCCGGGTTCGAGGGCACGCTGCAGAAACTCTTCGATCGCGAGCTGTCTCGCCGGCCCGTGCTGTTGTTGTGTATCGGCTCCGACCTCGCGATGATGGAGGCACTCAACGAGTACGGCCGACCGTTCCACCAGCGCGCCACCGAGATGGTGATCCCGCCGCTGAGCCCAGCGGACGTGGCCACGATGCTCGACCTGCCCGCTGCGGACGCGTTCGACGCTCACCTGATCACCGGCGGGTTGCCGCTGATCATGGCCGAATGGCCCAGTGGCGCTTCGGTCACCGACTACCTGACCGACGCGGTGGCCGACCCCACCTCGGCGTTGCTGGTGAGTGCGGAACGTGCGCTGGCCGCCGAGTTCCCGGTCGAAGCCCAGGCGCGCCGTGTCCTCGGCGCGATCGGATCGGGTGAGCGGACGTACTCGCTGATCGGACGGGCGGCGGGCGATCTGCCACAGGCCTCGCTCAGCCGCGCACTCCAACTCCTGACCGCCAAGCACCTGGTAGATGCCATGATCCCGCTGTCGACCCAACCCTCCCGGGAAACCAGATACGTTGTTCGGGATCCGTACCTACGGCTCTGGCTGACTTTCCTCGGTCCACACCTCGCCGAGATCGAGCGCGGTCGCGGAGACTTGGTGCTCGCCCGGATCCAATCGTCCTGGACGACCTGGCGCGGCCGCGCGATCGAACCGATGATCCGAGAGTCGCTGCGACGCCTGCCTGGCGGGACTCTTCCTGATGGGACAACAGTGATCGGCGGCTACTGGACCCGCACCAACGATCCGGAGATCGACATTGTCGGCGCTGACCGCGAACCTGTCGCCAAGAGCGTCACCATGGTCGGTTCGATCAAGTGGCAGGACACGCGCCCGTTCGACACCCACGACCTCGCTCGGCTGATGATCCACCGATCCCGGCTACCAGGCGCCGACGAACAGACCCACCTGCTCGCCGTGACCCGCGCCACGACAACCCTGCCCGGCGTTCAGGTTCTCGACCCTGACGAGCTGATCACTGCTTGGCGATCCTGATCGTTGGTTCAATCAGATCCGCTCACAGGTGATCCCCTTCTGTTGAAAGTCGGCAATCATTCGGTAACTACCGCAGATCGGCAAGTTCTCGTACTCGCTCCTCGAAGTCGACCACGAGTGGTGGGAACCGTGCGGTCGTAGTTTCGAGTGATCGTGAGAAATGCGAAACCTAGCGAGCCCAAGGGCGGCGTGCGGCGAGCACGGGTATTGCCGCGATCTGTTCCGGACTCAGGCGGTCCCAGATCAGGCTTGCGTCCGTGGCAGCGGATGATCTCGTCCGGAGTCACGATGACGTCCACTTGGAAGTCGTGCGCGGCCTCGGGCAGATCCTCGTCAAGCACTTGAAGCCCGTGGACCGTCGTCACGATCGTCGTCCCTGAGCCGATCAAGCCGGCTTCCTGGAGCAACGCAACCTCGATGTCCGAGTAGCCGGCTCCTTTGCCGAGCCGGGCACCGTGGCGGTCCACGGCGACGCTGCCGCAGACGATCAGGTCGACCGGGTCCATGTCCTCGACCCCAATCGGCTCGGACCGCTGTGGGTCGGCCGGATCGAACCGGCGGAACGGCAACGGCTCCGCAAGTTTCGGCACCGCCATATAGAGAAGCTTTCCCTGCCGAAGCGCCAACTCGCGCGCCGCCTTCTGCGCCGCGTCCGGCACTGCCTTGACCACCCGAGCGGCCCGCCATTCCGGCAGTTCCCCAAGCCGCTCCGCAGCCCGATCCGCACCGACAAAAGCGGGGATATGCCCATAAACGCCGGGCGGTGCCGCCCGCTCACGCTCCAACAACGACCACAAATGATCCCTGATGGTCTGCTTCGCCTGACCAACCATGGCGTTCCCGCAACTCGTCCGCAAGGTGCAACCCAGCAGCGCGGAGAAGATCAGGGACCTGCCGTCGGCCAAGGCTGCGGTCGAGGAACAGCTCGGGCAAGCCGTCGGGGTGCCCGATCGTCATGTCAGGCCGCGGACCGGGTCGCGATGCGGACCGCGTCTTCCAGGTGATCACGTGGGATGCCGTACTCGTCGGCTACCACGTCAAGAGCCTCACCAGCGCGGAACAACCCCAGTGCGTCCTCGAGCCGAGCACCGCCGCGGGCGAAGATCGGTTGGCCGAACCCGCGAGTGGGGTCGACCACGATCTCGGCCACCTCGTAGGCGGGGAGCCTGATCAGACGCACGTAGCCGTGGTCGTCGAACTCCAGACGCCGCAGGTAGGCGGCGACGACCTCGTTGAACACCCGCTGACCGTTGCGCACCACCACCAGATCGTGGGCAGCCTGAACCAGACCTGGGTCGTCGGTCGCTTCGGCATAGTCGAACAGAATCTCGGCGCCATCGGTGTACAGCCGTCGACTCGCCAACGCATGAGACAACCCGATCTGTGAGTCGAGTTGCTCCAGCGCCGGGCGAATGCGCTGCATCGGCACGCCGCTGCGACGAATCGCGGTCAACACCGCACCTTCAGCAAGACCGATGAACGGGATGATCGGCAGCCGCACAGTACGCCGAGGGAGCGTGGTCAGGATCGGCGCACCGACCACCTCGCGGCGCCCTGGCGGACGGTTCCGGTAGCCATGCGCCCACGAGTTCAACGAGCTCGTGGGCACATCCAGGTAACGGGCGGCCTCGGGCACCGTGTAAAGCGCCGTGGAGAACCGCTCAAGGACATCGGCGCGGTCATCGGCAACGCTCATGCAGATCACCCTTTCGGCCGCCACCATGGGCTCGCCCATCATCTCGGCTCAGCCACCGGGCACCGTCCATGACACGCCGCCACAGCCCGTCACCACCATTGACCACCCAGGGTGGCGTTGGCTTGGGGCATTCTGTGTGAACGTCGCGGCGATCAGCCAGATGATTCTGTGCCTGGGAAACGTTGGGGCCGATCTTGCGATCGGCCCCAACGCTCTGTCTCAACCAGACAGCGCGCCCGAAGGGATTCGAACCCCTAACCTTCTGATCCGCTGTCCACTCCTATCAATACCGGTCAGTGCTTGCTGATACTTGCCGTGAACTGCTCTTACAGGTGTACGTCTCTTGGCGTCAACACGCGACATCGGTGATCATCTTCCGTTGAAAACTGGCAATTAATCGGCAAAACTCAGCTCGGTGCGGTACCTGCTACGGCGTAGGGGGAGGTGATCGGCGTGCGGCGAGCACGGGTATCGCCGCGACCTGCTCCGGGCTGAGGCTGTCCCAGATCAGGCCGGCTGAGGACCTGCCTCCGTCACAACGAATGATCTCGTCCGGCGTCACGATGACGTCCACGCGGAAGTCGTGCGCGGCCTCGGGCAGGTCCTCGTCAAGCACCTGGAGCTGGTGGACCGTCGTCACGATCGTCGTTCCCGTGCTGATCAGGCCGGCTTCCTGGAGCAAGGCGACCTCAATGTCGGAGTAGCCGGCTCCTTTGCCAAGCCGGGCACCTCGACGGTCCACAGCGACGCTGCCGCAGATAATCAGGTCGACCGGCTCCATGTCCTCGACCGCGACCAGCTCAGACCGGCCCGGTTCGGCCGGATCGAACCGGCGGAACGGCAACGGCTCGGCCAGCTTCGGCACCGCCATGTAGAGGAGCCTGACCTGTGCGAGCGCCAGTTCGCGTGCCGGCTTCTGCGCGGTGTCCGGCACGGCCTTGATCACCCGCGCGGCGCGCCACTCGGGCAGTTCACCAAGCCGTTCCGCCGCCTGGTCCGCCCCGAAGAACGAGGGGATGTGTCCGTGAACACCGGGTGGTGCCGCGTGCTCCCGTTCCAGTAGTGACCACACGCGCTCCCGGACGGCCTGCTTCGCCTGGTTCGCCATGGCGGGCTAGGCCGGAACCATCATCGTCATCACTCGATCGTAGATGTCCTGCACGGCGGGTTCGTGCTTCCACGGCCGAAGCTCCCGGCAGGCGGAGAACATGACGTTGAGCGCGCCACCGCCCCAGTTCCGCTCGATGACGTCGGCGGCGTCGTGCAGGATCGCGGCCGCCTCCTCGGGCCGGCGTTGGCGGATGAGCGCGAGACCGAGGTTGCCGATCGTGATGGCCTGCGCCTTCGACTGGTCCCGCAGCTCGTTCACGGTGGCTTCGAGAATCGCCTCGGCTCGCGGTGCCTTGCCAAGGGACAGGTAGCACGAGCCGGCGAGACGTCCCGACTGCGTCGGGGAGTAGAGGTCGAACGCGGCGTCGGTGTCGTCGACCTGGTCGAGATGTGAGTCGGCCTCGGCCAGGGCGCGTTCGCATTCGGTCTGCTGGCCGAGCATGGCGTGGGCCTCGGCGGCGTGCAGGAGGCCGAGTCCGGTGAGCACCCGGCTCACGCCCGCGGTGGTGTCGGCCGTGCGCTGCGCCAGGGCGAGCCCGGTAGCCGGATCCTTCTCCCCGTAGAGAGCCACGTAGGTCTTCCGCAGGCTGGCCAGTCCTTCGGCCGCCCGATCACCGAGCTGATTCGCCGCCAGCTCTGCCTGATCGAGGTAGGCGGTTGCCGTCGTGTGATCCCGCCGTTGCGAGGCATCCCACACGAGCTGGCCCATGAGCGTCGCGGTCTCGGCCTCCGCCGCCAGGAGCGCACGCCGAATCCGGCCGTTGAAGACGTGGGTACGGAGAAACGCCACCTGGCCGAGACACTGCCCGGTCTCAGCCAACAATGAGGTCGCCGGGACCGTGGCGTACCTGCTGTCGAGCGCGTGCACCTGTTCCCGCAGGTGAGCAACCGCGACCAGGTCGACGCTACCGGGGTGGGCAAGGGCGAAGGCGAGCCGTTCGGGAACATCGGCACGTTGCCCGCTGCTCGCCGTCCGCCGCGTGCCCGGAAGGTCGAACCACAACAACGCGGACGGGATCCCCAGCACACGTGCCCAGTGAGCAAGGCTGTCGATGTTACGCACCGGTGCTCCGGTCTCGATCCGACTGACCTGCGCTTGAGTCAGCCCGAGCCACTGGCCGAGCAACGCCTGCGAGATGCCCCCAGATCCGAACACCGCCGCGTGATGCGGGTGCTTCCGGTAGGCGCGGGCGACCTGCCCGATGTGCTGCGCGGCGAAGGCGTCCCGCAACTGCGCCGTGTCCCAGACATCCACCGGAACCGACGGCGGCGCCAACAACCGATCACGATTCAGCCGATCGCACGGACCGCACTGGTCGCTCAGATTATCCGCCGCTAAACGCGCCCCGCAGCGGCAGTAGCGAGCTTGATGTTGTGGCTTCGTCAATTCGCCTGCGCCCCCGCGATGTCCGTCGGTCAACCCTAATATACCGGCGCGCAACCAGCACAGACACGAACCATACGTCTTATGTATACGACCGATGAGGATTCGGTCATGGTCATCCGCAGGTGTCGGGCGTTGAGTGATCACCAAGTTCTCCAGGACCAATTGTTTCCTGGGACACAACGTCACCCGAAAGACGGAACCCGATGCCGCACGTACCCCCACCGGACGACAACGCTCACCACGACGGTCGCCTGATGCATGACATCGCCGACCTGAACACCCGCCTCAGCCGCTATCTCCTGCGCCACGTCGATGCCGACACCGGTCTCACCCCGCCGATCCCGCCCGAGGACGAGTTCGCTTTGGCGGACCGTGTCACCGCCCTGGCCTGCGCCCTGCGCGCAAGAGCCGCCCGCTGCGCACAGGAGGCCGCCCCGCTTCGCCTGCTCACCCATGACACTGACCGCTGACCCCCGAGAGACAAGCCATGCCCCAGCCCGTTGTGCCCTACATCAGCTCATGGAGCACCGAAACACTCCTTCCGTGCAACGTCGTGGAAGTCCGTGGAATCGGCATCGCCTACACCGACGAAACCCTGATGGACCGGGATACCCGCGGTGTCCTCTGGTATCGCGCCCCGAACCGTCCCGGCCGCGGCCGCCCCCGCTTCGGCGTTGTGCACCCACTGCGCCAACGCCGCGCCATGCTCCGCCTGCTCTGCCAGGTCTGCGCCAGGCCCGCTGATCGCAACGAGGACGGCGTTCTGTGGTTGCTCAAGGACCACCGCACGGACTGGTCTGGCTGGCCCAACAACATGACCGTCACCGAACCCCCGGTCTGCGCCCCCTGCGTCGGAGTCGCCAGCAAACTCTGCCCCGCCCTACGCCGGGGCGCCGTCACCATCCGCGCCCGCACCTACCCCATACACGGCGTCAACGCCCAGCTCTACAAGACCAGCCCAACCGGCCCCGCCCACGCCAGACAGGACATCGTCGGCTACGACGACCCCACCATCCGCTGGGCACGCGCCACCGACCTCGTCCGCAGACTCGACGACTGCACCATCCTCGACCCCGACACCTTCACGAGATGACCATGCCCAAGATCAACGGCACCCTGCTCAAACACTGGCTCGCCACACACAACTGGTCGGTGAACCGCCTCGCCCGAGAATGCACCACCCTCGGCGAAGACACCGTCCCCGAAGGCACCCTCCGCAACGCCCTCGCCGGCCGCGACCCCATCCGCCCAGGCCGCATCCACCTCATCGCCACAGTCACCGCCAAATACGGCGACGGCCTCTCCTACGAAGCACTGACCACACTCGACCTTCAGCGGACCGCACCGTGATCGGCAACAGCCCCAAGACCTACGCCACAGAACTCGAAGGCTTCACCACGATGCTGGCCAACTACCCCATCCAAGCCAACATCGCCGCCCTCCAAATGACCATCAACACCCACGGCACCATCACCATCGACGTATGCCTGGAACCCGGACACCTCGCCCAAGGCGCCGCCGAACTCATCGAATGGCGCCGCACCCTCGCCAAACCCCAAGCCATGATCGAACGCTCACCCAACGGCCACACCGCCAACATCGCCATCCTCGGCCACAACCCCGAAAACGACACGCTCATCAACGTGTGGCTCTGCACCGTCCCCTACTCCCCACAGCTCCGCACCCTCCTCGCCGCAGAAGGCATCCACCCCAAACCAGACACCAGACAACTATTCAACACCGACCTACTGCAACTCTGGGCAATCGACATCTAACTCACTGCATTCGCCTCGCGAAGCGCAGCGCTCAGCATCGACTCTTGAACCTACGGTTTCATGATCGGGTGCGCTGGTCGGTTGCCGTTCGCTGTCGACCTAGCCCGCCACCTTGCTGTTCGCGGTAGGCGAATGGGTCACCGCGGATGGATGACGTTGGTTATCTGCGGTCGTTTCAGTGGGATAAACGTGTAAGTGGATCTTGCCCTAAGGCCCCTACGGACCGCACGCACAGAGGAACCTCCTGCCAACCCGTCAGCCACGGGCAGTCTGGGCACCGTAGTGCTCACGGTGGTACGCGAGGTACTCGTTTCCAACAGCATGGCGGTTGTTGATAGCTAGTGGACCACGGTGAATGCCGTTAACCCACACCTGCATGGCGTCATCGATGATCAGCGCTCCGCTGTCGAACAATACATGACAGTTAGGGCACAGGCACAATGTGTTGGCCGGTACATCTGGGCCGTTGTGCCCCAGACCGAGCGGGCGGATGTGCGCCCCTTCTGAGTAACCGCGGCCTGCGACTGAGAGCCGTGTTGTGCACGCTTGACATGTGTCGTCATGCAGCTGCTTCACGTGTCGCGACACCGCAGTCGAACGTACGATTCGCTGCACGGTTGAAGTCCGGCGTCCGGGTGCGACCGTGCCGGTTGGCGCTGCCTCGGCCCCAGGGCCGCCAGTATCTGGAACGTCCACCGCAGCGGCCTTGACCAGCCGGAAACGGCAGACTTGATGGCCGCTTCTACCAGCCTCCATCCAGGCATCGACTGCTCGGTAGAGCCCGTCGTAGCGATACCCGGATGCGGGCGCGTACGTCGACCCACTCTGCCGACCACGGACCACACGGATGGGCTCACCCGTCAGTGAGCTCGTCCGCAAGGCCGCATTGCCAGGGTCGTCGAACGTCTGATCTTCAACCTGCCGCCTTCGAGTGTCCTGCCCCCCATGGCCTGTGTAAATAATCAGGTCGCCTAGATCTTCGTCGTCCTCGTAACCACCGGAGATGACGATGGACTCAGCGCCGAACGCCTTGGTCCCGCAAATGCCAGCCTGACCAGGGCGATGTACGCCGGCACGTTGTACCTCGGCCCTGTCACGAAACGTAGATCCCTCGGGATAGCCAGTAACTTCACCGAAGATCGCACGCGAGTCTGGCTGGGGAAGTCCGGAAAGGTGCCGGGCGTCGAAGCCCAATTTCTGCAGCGTGCGAATTACGGATGCGACACCACCGGTGAAGTCGGCAGACCGCCAGAACGTGCCGGTGGCATACCCGTGAGCAACTCCAACAATGGCCTTGGCATCGTAGGCTCGCCCGTTCCGCATGAGGATGAGCCGCTGGGCTGGACCGAAGCCGTAGAAGGCTCTAAACCCCTCGGCACCCCTCCGGTCATAGTCCTCTACCGCCTTCAACACTGACTCCGACGTTACATCACTGAGACCCATGACGGATATCGTATCTAGAGACACTGACAGTTAGCCACTCTCTAGAGTTCCGCGAGTTCGACAAGGTTGGTATCAGTCAAGATCTGGTGCAACTCCTCCGCAGCTTCGAGCGCGCCTTGTAGGTCTTCCGTGGCAACGTATCGCGCATGAGCAATATTATTTCTCACCGAGCGAATCATATCGAGCTCGTCTGCGAAAAGACGAGAGAAGTTTCGTCGCGCTTTTCTAAGCAATTGCTCTACGCCGGATTCCGAACCAGGATCAGTCGGATATCGTGAGACTACGAATTGATCCAACCCTTCCCACTGCTCGATCAGCTGCAATGCGCGTTGTGCATCCTCGGGAGAATAGTCAGAGACGTGGTGCATACCTGGAATTCGAGGTGGATAGGGTCGCTCACGGACGCCTGGTGCCGCACGAGTGACGTCAGGTAGATCCCCAAATAGTCGCTCCTTTTTATCGAGCACGTCATCAGGCAGACGTGTCGCCGATCCCGCAGGTAGCGTGAAGAACTGTTGCGTAACTTGCTGACTTGCGGACACGTTCGCCAATTGCAAGATCTGCTGCTCGACTGATTCCTGCCTCTTGACAGTCCTGTCCAACTCGTCTTCCTGGACTTCAACGCGACGCTTTAGTGAGACGATGCTTCCAATTGTTACCTCACTTAGATCGGGCAGAATGGCCAGAATTGCAATCACCAGAAATGGAATTAGTTCAACAATCCCCCAAGGGTTACATTCCGATTCGCGACATATCCTTACAGGGTCTACCCAGTAGCTGGCGATAGCTAAGACGGCGCCAACAACTGTGGAACCGCCACCGACCATCCAACGAATTGGAAGCGTTTTCTTGGCGCCAACACGGCTCGTTGTGCTAACTGTTTCGTCGACAATGTCCAGTGTGGGCATGTATCAAGTATCGCCGCACCATCAACGGAGGTTACAGGTAGCACGAAAACCATTCGAAGTGTCGCCGTCCAGGGCGCAGCCTCCAAAGGAGGGGCTTCCTGCCATCCCGTCGACCTGGCGCAGCCCCGATCGTGCCGCGTCAAGGGGGCGCTGACCTCGGGATCGGCACTATGGCTGGGGTCTGCCCCCTTGACGCGGTGCGATAGCCCTCGTGGAGGTCGATGGGATGGCAGGTTGTCCCCCGACGAACCGCAGCAGACCCACGGTCCCCGCCATCCTGTTGGCCTGCCCGTCCGGCGAGGACATCCTCTTCTCGGTTCGGCGTGGGTCTACAGCTCCTGGCCCCGCATCCGGCCGACCGGCGCGCGCTGGGACCGGCGCCAGCCGCACGCCCAGCGCGCAGTGCCGGTTCGGCCATGGGCACAGCGGGCCAGCGGGCGCCGGCAGGCGCCCGCCTTGAACAAGTAGAGAAAGTCTGAACACGTGTGCTCCGCACCTGCATACGGAGGCTTAACTGCATTCGGGGTGGCACAGGGACTCAGTCAGCGTGCCCTGGCGGTGCCACCTTCGAGCGCATACGCCAACCCATGACATCCCTCGCGATGTCCTCGAACAGGTCTTGCTGACCTGCTGACACTTGGTGATCGACCACTACCATGGCGGCCTGGAAACCGAACTTCTCGGCCGCACGGCGGTCAACATCTCGAACGGTCTCCAGAATAGCTGGAACCAACTCCACCCAAACCCTGTGCGCCACCTTGACCCGCTCATCCCGTTTCCCCGCGCCGGTGCCCGCCATCTTAATGAATCGATCGTCAATGATTCCACGCCTGTGAACAAGGAGATTGCGCGCAGCAACAGCCAGTGAGACATCGCTGCGGACGGACGGCTGAGTGAAGAGTGTCAGTCCAAAAGACTTCTGATAGTACTTTTCTATCGATTCAAGCCCCTGGAATGACAGGCTGTTAATCTTCTTCTCGATCAGCCACCTCTGAAAATCTTCAAGAGTTTGATGATTGAATACATCCTGAACTGATATTTGTGCTTCTGTGAGTAATACATCTGGCACTTGAACGAGAATTTGGCCAAGTAGATCTGAGAGGTAGCATAGGAAGTTGTCGACGTACCTGCACAGGCCTGCTTCAGCTACAGTTGGTGCATTAATGTCGACGACCTGCCGAGCGAACTTCGCCTCATGCCCAATGGATTTCGTCATCACTGCTAGCACCTGTTGCCAGCTTTGCGTATCAGTACCAGCGGGCGGTTCCGCCCTCTTCAGTGCATCAATGATGAACTGTGTGAACGACTCCACATTTCGCGTAACTATCTCTTGGCCTATAGCCCAAATCAAGTCTCGATGATATTGCTCGAAGAAGGTTGCACCTGCCGGAGAATCGGCAGATTGCGGGATTTCATAGCTACGCAGATTCTGATTACCTGAATAGGCATTCATTAGACCATGATTTCTGAGATCAGACGAAGAGCGCGCCGGTGGTATTTCACAGATTCTCTGCGTGGCCGCGGATGGGTTGGGAGTTGCACCAAACGTGGGTTCCTCTCGGGATGCTTCACGAATCTCAGGGCTCCTACCAAGTTGGATAGCCGCGTCTCACTGAAAGCATGCACCAGAACTAGAAGAGTCTGGAACCGCTCGATAAGGTGGCACCTCTGGTCTCCCCACTCATTTCTCGCGAGAATCGTCGAGTCCTTCGGTCGAGAGCGAAAGTCAATTGATTTCTGGACATATAACCAATTCCTGGCTCTGGGAGGCCCGTATTCTCCTAATTCTTCCTAAGCTATACGTTCTTTGAGATTAGATGGTGCGTGTAACCGACCGCTACCAGGTGTTCGTAGGCGGCGTGGACTTCGGTGGGGATGTGTTGGGGGATGGCGTGGCCGGCTTGGGCGTGGAGGCGGATTCGTTGGGTGTCGCCGACCATGACGTTGATCATGCGGGGGATGTCGCCGATGGTGGCGGCGTAGGTGTCGAGTTCGACTTGTTGGGAGGTGCAGGTGACGTCGACTTCGGGCCAGAGTTTGCGGGTGGTGGCGTAGGCGCGGCGTTCTTGGTAGGGGCGGGAGACGATCAGGATCGACTTGGGGTGGAGGTTTTCGGCGGCTAGTAGGTCGCGGGTGAGGGTGATGTTGTCGCCGGTGTTGCGGGCGTGGGGTTCGACGCGGATCGCTTCGTCGGGGACGTTGAGGGTTATGGCGCGTTCGCGGTAGTGGATGGCTTCGCCTCGGGGGAAGCGGTCGATGGTGGTGGGGGCGTTGGCGCCGGTGAAGACGATGAGGGGGAACAGGCCCTGGTGGTAGAGGGTGGCGGTGGTGTCGGCTACGCCGATGTCGTGGCTGCCGAGGCCGATGCCGACGTCGGTGGGTTTGAGGGTGTGGCCCAGGCGGTGGTAGTTCCAGAGGGTTTCCACGTCGTTGCGGACTTCGGCGGGGATGGTGTTGGGCACTCGCTTGGGTCCTTTCAGTCGGGGAGGGTGAAGTCGTAGGTCCAGGAGAAGCGGCTGGCGGCGTGGGTGCCTCGGGCGAACTCGATGGGGATGTCGGTGGCGGTGTAGGTGGTGCGGTTGAGGATCATGACCGGTTCGCCGGCGGGCAACTCCAGCTCGGCTAGTTCGTCGGGGGTGGGCATGCGGGCGTGGATGGTCTCGGTCATGTGGTCGGGTTCGTAGCCCTGCATGGTGAGGACGGCGAAGCCTCCGCCGGGGGTTGCTGGGCCTGGCTGGGGGTTCACCAGCGGGGTGCCTTCGACGTGTTCGGGGCGGTAGTAGCTGGTGAGGGTGTGCGTGGGCTGGCCGGCATCCTTGACCAGGCGGGACCGCTCGTAGACCGGGGAGCCGGCCTCGATGCCCAGGGCTTCGGCTACCTGGGGGTCGGCTTCGGTGAGTCGCACGGCGTTGGTCTGGTCGGTGGGCTTCCAGGCGCGGCCGGCGTGTTCGCGGTCGGCGGCGAAGGCGACCAGGCCGAACTTCCACTTGCTCTTGGCGTACCGCTGGACACCCAGGCGACGCATCGGCGGACTGTCGCGAACGACCGTGCCCTTCCGGCGGACCGGGGTGACCAGGCCCTCGGCTTCCAGGACGCCTACCGCCTTGCGGACGGTGTTGACGTTGACGCCGTGTTCCTCGGCGATCTCGTCCTGTTTGGGCAGGGTGCTGCCTGCTGGGTACGTCCCGGCCTGGATGGCGTCACGCAGCACTGAGGCCAGCTCGCGGTAGCCGATGCCCATGGGTCCTCCTCTGCTCACCGATAACTCTATCTCTACTGGCCCCAGCGGCACCATGAGACAGATAGAGATAGTTCTATTGACACCTCTCGTCCGACGTGGTTCTATAGGGATAGTTCTAATCTACCTGCTTGGAGGTGATGTCGATGCTGCGGAACATCCCGGTGGAGCTGTCCGGCCACAAGGTGCTGGTCACCGAGGCGCCGACCGTGAAGATGCGGGACGGACGCAACGGTGAGCCCGAGGTGGTCACCGACTACAGCGGCGCGACCCAGTACGTGGTCGTGCTGTTCGTCAAGCCGCGTCCCAACGACCAGGGGCGTGCCGGCAAGGGCGCGGAGATCAAGTGCACCTTGGAGACCGACCCCGGCGACGAGGTGGCCGAGGGTGACCTCGTCGAGCTGATCAACCCGCGCGTGTCGCACTGGGAGAACGAGATCGACGGCCGGCAGATGTCGGGCCTTGCATGGCGTGCGACGGGTGTCAAGCCGGTCGCCTGAGCGTTGACTTTCCGAGTCGGGATTCTCGGCTTTCTGTTCCTTGACAATTCCACAGTGGGCCGATCTATGCCTTCTTTCGGTGCTTGATCATGCGCCGAAAGAGGACGGGTTTCGTTTGTTCCCGCGTGTAGCGACGCGGGGGCATTCGTGGCTTTTCCTCGACGTAAGGGAGGTGTCGGACGTGTCGAGGCGGGTGCGGCCGGCGGTGCTGCGACAGCGGATCGTGGCACGGCTGGATCGTGAGTATGCGCAGGTGGACGGCCAAGTTGAGTCGTTGGCGGTGCCGACGTGGTGGCGCGGCTACCTCGCGGGACTACGGGCGGCGCGAGCGATCGTGCGGGAGGGCGGTAGGTGATGCGAGAGATTCAGCGAATCGCCGAGGTGGCGAACGTGGCTTACCAGGAATTCATGGCGACGAATCCGGATCGGGAAGTGCGGGATCTGGTGAGCAACGCGGTCAAGTTCCTGACGGTCGACCTGTCGACCGCTGGGGAGTTCGCCGCGACGCGTCCACGGAAGGTGGCGTAGCCGGTGCAGGTCGACGTACTGAACCGCCGGGCTCGGGAGCGGTACGGGGCGTTCGTGACCGCGATGGACGCCGTGTTGCACGCGTTGGACGAGACCAACGTGTTGATCAGCCGGGTTCAGCGCAAGCCCACCGGGCCGGGCTGGACGGTCGCGACGCGGGAGGAACTGCGCGGGCTGCGGCGGGCGGCGCTCGAAGAGCTGGAGCGGCTGCGGCGCAAGACCAAGAGGTACGAGGCGGAGTTGATCTCCCGGGACTGGAGGCTCTGATGGCGCATCAAGTGGACCGGGCGCTGGAAGACCTGGACAAGGCCATGGCGCAGCTCAGGCAGGCCATCAAGGGCGTTCCTGCACGTCGGCGGGCGTTCAAGGCCAACCACGACCGGATGGCGCGACGGGTCGCCGAACTGGCGGTCGCCCTGTCGGACTCGCGTTCGGTGATCGCGGGACCCAAGAAACGGCGCTGACAACCGCAGCGATCGGCCCCGACCACCCACGTGGAGGTCGGGGCCGATCGCTGCCTGGACGACATGAGGTGAAGCGATGGGCAACGGTCAGTCCCGGCGACGGCCGGGGAAGGAATGGCGCGTCCTGGTCTGGCTGGCCCGGCACCCGACGTGGCCGGCGGTACCGGGTGCGATCGGGCTCGGCTGTGCCGAACTCGGGCCGACGGCGGTCGGTGCGGGTGCTGGAGGCGCTGCCGTCGCGCTGGGTGCCTGGTACCGAGCGCACCCGAACACGTTCGACCGGTGGGTCACCCCGCGTCTGCGGTCGTGGCGGCGGCGCTGGTGGACCTACGTCGGTCTGCGGTGGCGGCGGGTGATGGAGGACTGCGAGCTGTTCACCACCCACCGCCGGACCGGCGCCGACCAGTTCCCGCGTGTGGTGAAGGTGCGGGCGCACTCGCCGACCGTGGACACGGTGTGGGTCGAGCTGGCGCGTGGCCAGTCAATGCGGACCTTCACCGACCGGGTGGAGACGTTGTGCGCGGCGCTCAAGGTCGAGCGGATCGGCGTCGAGAAGGTCAAGCCGCGGGTGGTCGGGCTGATCGTGCAGCACCGCGAGCCGTTCACCGAGGTCATCGACGCGCCCGAGATGCCGGCCGACTCCGACGCGGTCGACCTGGGCTCGATCTTCCTCGGCGACGACGAGTTCGGTGGGGAGTGGCGCGAGTCGCTGACCGGCAACCACTGGTTCGTGGCCGGCGCGACCGGAGCCGGGAAGAACTCCATCGGCTGGTCGCTGCTGCGCACGCTCGCGCCGATGCTGCGGGACGGCCTGGTGCGGCTGTGGGTGTGCGACCCGAAGCAGATGGAGTTCGCCAAGCTCGCGCCGATCGCTCACCGGTATGCGGCGGCGGGTGATGACTGCGCCGACCTGATCGCCGACTACGTGGCCGACCTGGACGCCGGTCAGCGCCGGCTCGCCGGGCGGGGCAAGCGGCAGCTCGCGGTGTCGGTCGAGAACCCGGTCAACCTGCTGATCGCCGACGAGTTGGGTGCGCTGCTCGCGTACGGCGACCACGCGCGGGAGAACCGGCGCAACCTCGCCCTCGTCGGGTCGCAGGGGCGGTCGTCCGGGCATCACCTGGTCGGGTTCGTGCAGGAGCCGACGAAGGACACGGTCCCGGTGCGCGACCTGTTCACCGTGCGCGTGTGCCTGCGGCTGACGGCGGCCGGGCAGGTCGACGGGGTGCTCGGTGAGGACGCCCGGCTGCGCGGTGCGCTCGCCGACGAGATCCCCAACGTTCCCGACACCGCCGGCATCGGCTACGTCGTCCGGCCCCGGACTCGCACGCCGGTCCGGGTGCGCGCCGCGTACGTCGACGACCGCGAGATCGACCAGCTCGTCACCGTCGTTCGTGGGCGGACCAACCTGGAAGTGGTGGCCTGACATGTACACCGAAAATGCCCTCGTAATCCCTGTCCTGTTCGTCCTCTGCGTGCTCGGCGCGGTGAGCGCGGTGGTTCCCGTCGTGGGCCTGGCGCTGCTCGTGCTGCTCGGCCTTGTGCTGCTCGGCGGGCTCGTGGCGCTGGCCCTGGCCTGGTACGCCACCCGGTTCGAGGCACCCGAACCCGCTCGGCCGGCACCGGTCCGGGAGGTGACGTGATGTGGACGACGACCGCGTGGGTCTTCCGGACCTGGCTCAAGGTGACCGTCGCCCTGGCCGTGCTCGTCGGTGTCGTGGCGCTGGTCTGGGGCGTCGGCTCGCGGCCGTTCGACATCGCCCTGGTCGCGGCCGTGGTGCTGGACCTGCTCACCGTGCGGGGTCTGCTGCGGGAATGGACGTTCGACGCGCGCGGCCACTGGTGGTGGTTCTGGTGAAGATCACCGGGGACGAGACCAGCATGACCAGCACGGCCGGGCATCACGCGCGCGCGGTGGAGGAACGTACGCCGTACGGGCCCTGGCGGGTGTCCTGGCTGCCCCACCGGACCGTCACGTACAACCAGGCCACGACCGCGCTCGTGCTGGCCGGGCACGTCGCGGCCGGCGTCACCGGCCCGTCGCACCGGCACTGGACGCACGTCATGGGGTGGGCCGCTGAGCTGGGCATGAGCGCCCCGGACGTGGTCGACGCCGTGCGGAGGGAGGGATCGTGCGCGCACGACTCGCCGACGTGATCCGGATCGGGGTGGCGGTAGTGCTCGACGTCGGCGGGGCGGTACTTGACGTACTTGCCGACTCGGCGGCCGGGTGGGCCGTAGTTGCGGGTACGCCACTGGTAGAGGGTTTGTTCGGGGACACCGAGGTACTCGGCGACGTCCTTGACTCCCCACAGTCTGGTTGTGGTCATCGCTGCTCCTGTCGGCGTCGGCGGGTGCGGTCGGCGATGGCGGCGGCGAGTTCGCGTTCGGCGTCGTCGCGGTAGCCGGTGCCGGTGAACTCCCAGTCGTTGATGACGGTGATGTCGGTGTGGTCCTCGGGTGGGATGCCGAGCGCGGTCAACCGCTCGGTGAGGCGGTGGGCCTGCCGGTCGGTGCGGAGGGTCTTGAAGGTGGTGGAGTAGGCGCGGGACTTGGTGAGGAAGTGGCCACGGAAGCCGAGCATGTGCGCCCAGCGCCTCAGGTTGAGGTCGGCGTAGCGGTCGTGGTCACCGAGGTCCCAGGCGGTTTGGATCATGCGTCGGTGGTGGTCGGAGATCCGGAGGTGGTCGATGTCGAGTTGGGAGCGGATGGGGCGGTCGGCGGCTTCGGTCTTTCCGGTGCCCTTGGTGGCGTACTTGGCGATGTAGCCGGCCAGGGCGCGTTCGCTGATCTCGCCGTCCGCGTCTTCCACGTCGCTGCCGATGGGGCGGATGTCGGTTTGGGTGCCCCAGGCGAACTGGAGTTGGCCCCCCTCGGGACGGACGGTCTTGACCACGACCGTTGAGGCGGCGGCCTGGACCGAGGCGTTCAGCAGGCCGGCGGTGGCCCAGGCCGGGGGTGGGTCGGCGGCGCCGTCGGGGCCGTCGAGGCGGATCACGGCGTGGAAGTGGACGAGGCCGCGTCGCTGGTACTCGGCGACCTTGCCGTAGGAGAGGCGGGCGACCTGTCCGAAGTTGCGGACGCGGATGCCGGCGCGTTTGGCGATCTCGCGGCGGAGGCGGGTGACGAACCGGTGCCACAGGACGCCGGTGTGTGCCTGCCACAGGACAGCGCTGGTGTAGTCGTAGGTGTCGGGGTCGAGCGGGGTGCCGATGCGCGGGTTGTGTTCGTGGTGGCGTTGGCCGCAGGGGCAGCGACGGGTGCCGTTGTGGACCCGGCCGAACGAGGGCGGGGTCAGGGTGACGAACGCGCGGGGGCGGTCGGTGACGGATTCGGGGACGCCTTTGGAGCCGCCAGAGAGGCCGGCCCGGATGAGGTGGAAGGCGTCGGCGGCGTACCGGTCGGAGCAGGTCGGGCAGACCGCGCTCCGGCGGTTGCCGCACGGGACCCACGCGGTGCCGGCGTGTTCGTCGACCAGGGCGCCGGTGGGAGTGTGCAGGAGGCGGGAGGCGCCGACGAGCCGGATTGGTTTGGCGCAGCCGCCGATCGCTTCCACGCGAGCGCGCCAGTCCTGGTAGTCGGCGGCGCGGAGCCGGGCGGCTATCCGATCGTCCACTGTGAACAAGGGCATCACCTCGATGTGTTGTGCGGGCACAGAAAAGGCGGACACGGTCGCTGTGCCGTGCCCGCCTTGCGGGGTCGGGTCAGGTGTTGAGGACGCGCCGGGCGAGGTCGGCGGGAACGCGCGCGACCCGTTGGATGTCCTCCACAGACGGTTCGCGCCCCTCCCGACGGACCGCAGTGATGGCGTCGTCGATCCGAGCGGCGATGTCGGCGGGGAGCCTTACCCGGACGGGCTCGACGGCCGGGGCGGGAACAGGTTTGGCCGGGGTGGGGGGTTCGGGCATCCGTCGCATAAGGAGCTTGACGACGGCGAGGAAGCCGAGCGCGGGCATCGCGGCGACCAGCCAGCCGGCAGGTGACGGTTCCGCCTCAGCGACCTGGGCGGTCATCTGGACCAGGACGCCGAATACCAGCACGATCATCGGGAACGTGAACGGTCGCCCGGCGGCACGGTCGTGGTGGATCTCGATGCCGGCGACGATCGCGATGCCTTCGATGACCACGGCGGTCGCCCAGGCGAGCCAGCCTTCCTGGCCGTGGTTCGCGGCCCAGTCGTGGGTGTGGGTGAAGCCGGCCGCCGCGCCGATGCCGCCGAGCAGTGGTTCGACAGCCTTCCCGCCGAGGTCGCCTGATGGGTCGGCTACCGCTGTCGCCAGGGACGGCCGGCGAAATCCAGGTCAAGAAGATGGGCCGATCCTGGGCGGCCCGGTGTCGCTACCGACACGAAGACGGCACCTATTCCGACGTGCGACGTCGAGGGTCGACGAAGGACAAGGCACGGAAGGCGGTCCGGGACGCGATCGCCGACATCGTCGCTCACGCGCCCGGTGCGAAGCTGGTGCCCACCTCGTTCTTCGAGGTAGCCGCACAGCTCTGGCTGACCGAGTACCGAACCGACGCCGAGAACGGCATCTACTCGCTGTCCTCGGTGGACACCTACAGCGATCACCTCAGGAACCACGTGCTGCCCAGGCTCGGGAATCTGCGGTTGGCCGAGGTCAAGACTCCGGTCGTGAACAGCCTGTGCCAAGCCAAGCTCAAGAACCACAGCCTGAGCCTCGCCAAGCACACCAAGGCCGTGATCAGCAACGTTATGACCTACGCCGTGCAGGCCGGCGCCATCAAGGCGAACCCGGCCAAGGAGATCGCACCGTTGACCGAGCGGCGCGCGAAGAACAAGCGCAGGAAAGCCCGTTCCCTCAGCGCTGAGGAGGTCACCGACTTCCTGGCCAAGCTCGACACCGACGAGGACGCCCTCCGCAGTGACCTTCCCGACCTCGTCCGGTTCTTCGTCGCCACCGGAGAGCGGCGAGGTGAGGCGCTGGGGGCGCACTGGTCTGATTTCGATCCCGTCGCGAAGTCGCTGACGATGAGCGGCAACATCATCCAGGCGCGAGGCAAAGGCACCGTGCGGAACGCGGGCAAATCGGAGACTGCGAACCGCTCGATCCCCCTGCCGGACTGGTGTGTGCGGATGCTGGAAGACCGGAGGGCGGCCATCGGTGACATCGACCATGACCAACCGATCTTCCCCAACAGCCGTGGCGGCTACCAGAACGCCTCGAATCTGACCAACCGGCATTGGGTGCCGTTCCGCGAACGGGCCGGGTACGGGTGGGTCACGTTCCACACGTTCCGCAAGACCGTGGGCACGCTGCTCGACGAGGCGGGCCTTTCTGCTCGGCAGATCGCCGACGTGCTTGGGCACTCGCACCCGTCCATGACACTGAACAACTACATGGGACGCGGGCAGGCGTCGCGGGCCAGCGCTGAGGCGCTCGATTCCGTGATCTGGAGCAAGAAGGGATAGTTGGCAATTGTTTGGCAACGAGGGTCCGACAATGCAGGAAGGGCCTCGTCCCGGAGTAACCGGAATGAGGCCCTGACCTGGTCTTACTGTCTCAACCAGACAGCGC
>NZ_BAAGXS010000075.1:0-47730 GCF_054779715.1 Actinophytocola sediminis
GCCCAGCGCCGGCAGCTGCTCGGCGTAGGCCGGCGCGGGCGGCAGCGGCACGCCGACGCACCGGGTGAGCAGTTCCCGCAGCAGCACCGACACCGACCACCCGTCGAGCACCGCGTGGTGATAGGTGAGGACCAGTCGGTGCTCGTCGGAGGTCAGCCGGAACAGCTGGAACCGCACCAGCGGCGGGCGGGTGAGGTCGAAGCCGCGCAGCCGGTCCCGCGCCGCCTCGGCCCGCGCCTCGGCGACCGCCCCCTGGCCGAGCGCGCGCAGGTCACGCACCCGCAGCGGCGTCTCCCGGGCCGGCGCGACCACCATGACCGGCGCGGGCAGCCCGGCGAACCGGATCCCGACGCGCAGCACGGTATGCCGGTCCACCACCTCCCGCACGGCCTGGTCGAGCACCTCGGCGTCCAGCGCACCGCACACCGTGAGGCTCACCTGCTCGACATACACATCGGTGTGCCCCTGCAGCGAGTGGAACAACAGCCCCCGCTGCACCGGCGTGGTCGGCAGGATCTCCTCGACGTCGGGCACGGCGTCCTGCACGCCGGCCAGCTGGGCACCGCTGAGCGCGATCAGCGGGCCGGGCGCGCGCGGTGTGCCGGCACCGCCGCGCCCGGCCGCCTCGGCGAGCCTGCGCGGCGTCGCCAGCTCGAACACCTGCCTGGCGGTGAGCACCAACCCGGCCCGAGCGCACTCGACGACCACCCGCAACACGCCGACGCTGTCCCCACCGAGCCGGACGAACCCGTCGGTCGCGCCGACCCGCGCCACCCCGAGCACCGCCGCGAAGATGTCCACGATCGCGCGTTCCTCGGGTGTGACCGGCGGCGCGCCCTCGCCGTCGAGCACCGGATCGGGCAGCGCCCGCAAGTCCACCTTGCCGCTCGGGGTCACCGGCAGGCTCGCCACCACGACCACCGCCGCCGGCACCATGTGCGCCGGCAGCGCGGCCGCGAGCCCGGCCAGCACCTCGGCCTCGGCCAGCGCCACCCCGGCGACCGGCACCGCGTACCCGACGAGCAGCCGATGACCGCTGTCGGTGGCGCGCACCGCCACCGCGGCCCGCGCGACCCCGGGCAGCGCCGCCAGCCGCGCCTCGACCTCGCCCAGCTCCACTCGGAAGCCGTGCACCTTCACCTGGTTGTCGGCCCGCCCGACCAGTTCGAGGTCACCGGCCGGGGTGCGGCGGGCGACATCGCCCGTGCGGTACATCCGGGTGCCCGGTTGGCCGAACGGGTCGGCCACGAACCGGGTCGCGGTCAGCGCCGGCCGGCGCAGGTAGCCGCGCGCGAGCCCGGCGCCCGCGATGTAGAGATCGGCCTCGACGCCGTCGGCCACCGGGCGCAGCCGCTCGTCCAGCAACCGCACCGCCGTGTTCCACAGCGGCGTGCCGATCGGCGCGGGGGTGCTCCTGGCCGGGGTGTGCGCGTCGGCGGTCCAGGTCGTCACGTCCTGCATCTCGGCCGAGCCGTAGTGGTTGCGCAGCCGCCGGTCGGGGTTGGCGCGCAGGAACGCGGCCACCCGGCCGCGGATGGTGAGCTGCTCCCCGGACTGCACGATGTCGGTCAGCGAGTCCAGCGCCAGGCCCTGCGCGTCCGCCGCGTCGCAGATGGACTCGATCAGCACGTTGGGCGCGAACACCTGCCGCACCCGGTGCTCGTCGAGCCAGCGCACCAGCGCCACCGGGTCGCGCCGCACCCGCTCGGCCGGGATCACCAGGCATCGGCCGAACACCAGCGTGGCCAGCATCTCGTGCAGCGACACGTCGAACCCGATGGCGGACACCTGCGCGGTGCGCGTGCCCACCTCGGCCGGCATGATCGCCGCGTGCCAGGCCAACAGGTTGACCAGACACGCGCCCGGCATGAGCACCCCCTTGGGCGTGCCGGTCGAGCCGGAGGTGTAGATGACATAGGCGGGATTCGCCGGCAGCGGCGCCAGCTCGGGGCCGGTGCCGCGCACGGTGTCGGGCACGTCCGCCAGGAACAGCCGGGGGATCCCGTCGCCGCCGGCCGGGTCGGCGGCCCGCGAGGTGAGGACCACGGCCGGGGCCGCGTCGGTGAGCATGAACGCGACGCGCTCGGCCGGATACGTCGGGTCGAGCGGCAGGTAGGCCGCGCCCGACTTCAGCACCGCGACCAACGCGACGATCATGTCGACCGACCGGGGCAGGGCGACCGCGACGATCCGCTCCGGCCGCGCGCCCGCGTCCACCAGCAGCCGGGCCACCCGGTCCGCGCGCGCGTCCAGCTCGGCGAAACTGACCTCGGCGGCGTCCGTGCGCAGCGCCACCGCGTCCGGCGTGGCCAGCACCCGCTCGGCGAACAGGTCGACCACCGTGCGGTCGGTCCGGACGGCAGCCGAGGACATCCGCACCCGCCTCCCGTCCGCGCGCTCCGCGCGTGGCCCAATCTGACCGCCGCGAACACCGTTGTAACGTCCGGGCTTTTCCCGACTGGGCCGCCATGGCCCGGCCGATCATCATCAATCGCGCATGCTCCAGCTCCCCATGACGAGAAACGGAAATGCCGTTGGTTCTCGGTCAGCACGTGCCGGCTCCCTCGTTGACCGGACGCCTCGGCGCGGATCCGAGTGCGCTCGTGCGCGAGGAGATCCTCGACCCCCAGTTCCACCACGAGGTCACGCACCTGCTGCCCGACTACGTGGAGATCGAGAAGGTCCTGGTGGTTGAGTACCTGCGCATGGCGCTGATCGACGCGGACCAGGCACGAGCCCTGGGGACCGCGTTGGCCTCCGCCGACCGCGCGGCGATCACCGGACGCCGGGACACGAGCCTGTCCGATGTGGCCTTCGCCATCGAACGGCACGTCGAGGACCGGCTGCCGAGCCCGGTGCCGCGCTGGCATGTCGACCGCAGCCGCAACGACCTGCAGGCCTGCGCCCAGCTGATGTTCGGCCGTGCCCAGCTGGTGGCCGTCGCGGGCGCGCTGCTGGAGCTGGCCGGGACCGCGGGCGAGGTCGCCGCCGGCGCCACCGAGGACCCGATGCCCGGCTACACCCACTTCCAGGCCGCGCAGATCATCACCCCCGGGTTCTACTTCGCCACCCTGGCCGAACAGCTGCTGCACGCCGGCCACCGGCTGCTGGCCACCTACGACGGCATGGACGCCTGCCCGCTGGGCGCGGGCGCGCTCGCCGGCCAGGAGCTGGACTGGGACCGGGACCGGATGGCCGGCCTGCTCGGGTTCGCCAGGCCGCATCCCATGGCGCTGAGCGCGGTCGCCTCCCGCGCGTGGGCCGCCGAGGTGACCGCGGAGATCGGGCTGCTCGCCGTGCCGCTGAGCCGGTTCTGTACCGACCTGCTCGCCTGGGCGGGCAGCGACCTCGGGTTCGTCGAGCTGCCCGACGAGCTGGCCGGCGTCTCCTCGGCGATGCCGCAGAAGAAGAACCACCCGATCCTGGAACGGATCCGGGGCCGCACCGCGCACCTGACCGCGTTCCATGTGGACACCGTGCTCGGCCAGCGGAACACGCCGTACACCAACCTGGTCGAGGTGTCCAAGGAGTCCACCACCCACCTGCTGACCGCGTTCACCGCCTGCCACAGCGTGTTGCGGCTGCTGACCGTGGTGCTGTCCCGGCTGCGGTTGCGCACCGACCGGATGGCCGCGGCCTGCGCCGGCGAGTACTTCGGCGGCTTCACCCTGGCCAACGCGCTGACCATGGACGAGGACGTGCCGTGGCGGCGGGCGCAGGTGATCGCGGGCGCCTACGTGGTCGCCGCGATGGACACCGGCGCCCCGCCCGCCGACGTGCGCCCGGACCTGCTCACCGAGATCGCCGCCGGGCACGGCCACCACCTCACGGACCCGGCTCGGGCGCTGACCGGCGCGTTCGACGTGCACCAGGCCATCTGGCGGAAGAAGACCGCCGGCTCGACCCACCCGGAGGCCGTGCGCGCGGCGTTGACCGCCCAGCGCACCCAGCTGCGGGAGCTGGCCGACGCGTGGGCGGCCAGACAGGCCACGACGGACAACGCCCGGTCGACCACCAACCGGGCACTCGGCCTGCGGCAGGAAGGTGGTGACCCGGCGTATGGCCAACCGGGCACCGCGCGCTGACCCGAGCGGCATGGGCGTCGGGCGCGCGTCGGGCTCCTTCGGGGAGCTGGTGCAGGGCGTGCTGCCGGACGGCCGGGACTTCCTGGTGACGCTGCCGATCGCGAGCTGGAGCACCGCGGTGTTCCGGCACGCCCCGGCCGACCAGGAGATCACCGTGCACCCGGCCGGCAAGCGCAAGGCGCTGCGGCTGGTGCGCCTGGCGCTGGACACCGCGGGCCACAGCGGCGGCGGCTGGCTGGAGCTGTCCGGTGGGCTGCCGGAGGGCAAGGGACTGGCCAGCTCGTCGGCCGACCTGGTGGCCACCGCCCGCGCGGTCGCCGCCGCGGTCGGCACCACCTTCGACGACGAGGCGATCGAGTCGCTGCTGCGGCGCATCGAGCCCTCGGACGGCGTGATGTACGACGGCGTGGTCGCCTTCTACCACCGCGAGGTCCGGTTACACAGCTGGCTGGGCACGCTGCCGCCGCTGGCGATCGTCGCGCACGACGAGGGCGGCCAGGTCGACACGGTCGACCTCAACCGGGTGCCCAAGCCGTTCGGCGCGGCCGACCGCCGCGAGTACGGCCGACTGCTCGCCGGCATGACCGAGGCGGTGCGCGCCGGCCACCTGCCCGAGATCGGCCGGATCGCCACCCGCAGCGCGCTGCTGAACGCCCGGCTGCGCCCCCGGCCGGGCCTGCGCACCCTGCAGGGCGTGTGCGCGGAGGTCGCCGGCTTCGGCCTGGTGCTCGCCCACAGCGGCACCATGCTCGGCATCCTGCTCGACGCCACCGACCCCGAGCTGACGGTCAAGACCGAGTTCGTGCGCGCGTCGTGTGTGCCCCTGGGCGGTGAGGTGTCCGTGTTACGCACCCTGTCGTTCGACCGCGACTACGCCTTGGAGGCCTGATCGTGCTCTTCGACAACATCCGGGACGCCATCGGCCACACCCCGCTCGTGCGGTTGCGGATCGGCGAACCGGCCGGGGTCGAGGTCTACGCCAAGCTGGAGCTGCAGAACCTGTTCGCCATGAAGGACCGGGTGGCGCGCACGATGATCATGGAGGCGCGCCGGGTCGGGCAGCTGCCGCCGGGCGCGCCGATCGTGGAGAGCTCATCGGGCACGATGGCGCTGGGGGTGGCCCTGGTCGGCCGGTCGCTCGGCCACGACGTGCACATCGTCACCGACCCGAGGATCGACCGCACCACCCTGGCCAAGCTGCGGGCGCTTGGCTGCCAGGTGCACATCGTCGAGGCCATGTCCAGCCACGGCTGGCAGAGCGCGCGCATCGAGCGCCTCCAGGAGCTGATGGCCGACCTGCCGGACGCCTTCTGGCCCCAGCAGTACAGCAACCCGGACAACCCCGGCGCCTACCGCCAGCTCGCCGACGAGCTCCTGGCCGACCTGGACACCGTTGACGTGCTGGTCGGCTCGGTCGGCAGCGGCGGCTCGCTGTGCGGCTCGTCGCGGGCACTGCGCCGCCGCCTGCCCGACCTGCGGGTGGTCGGTGTCGACTGCGTCGGCAGCGCGCTGTTCGACCAGCCGGACGTGCCGACCCGGCTGCAGAGCGGCCTTGGCAACAGCCTGCTGCCCAACAACCTCGACCGCGGGCTGATCGACGAGGTGCACTGGCTCAACGACCGCGAGGCGTTCGAGGCGACCAGGGACCTGGCGCGCGAACAGCAGATCTTCGGCGGCAACACCGCCGGCTCGGTGTACCGGGTGCTGCGGGACGTGGCGGCCAGGGCGGCACCGGGGGAGCGGATCGTCGGCATCTTCCCCGACCGGGGCGACCGGTACGCCGACACCGTCTACAGCGACGAGCACTGGGCCGACCACGAGCTGGCCGCGATGGCGAACGAACCGGCGCCGCGACCGGTCGGGTACGGCGCGACCGTGCACTCCTGGGCGCGCGCGGACGCCGCTGCGGCCCGGCGCGACCAGGCACACCTGCTGTTCGTGGAGTCGAACACCACCGGCAGCGGGATGCTCGCGCTGCGCGCGGCCGCGCGGATGGGACTGCGGGCGGTGCTCGCGGTGCGCGAGCCGGGGCGGTATCCCTCGGCCGCCGACACCGGCTGCGAGCTGCTGGTCTGCGAGACGAACTCGCTGCCGGCGCTGCGCGCGGCGGTCCAGCGGCGGTTCCGGCGGGAGGAGCTGGCCGGGGTGACCACCACGAGCGACTTCTACGTGCCGATGGTCGCCGAGCTGACCGCCTGGCTCGGTCTGCCGGGCAACACCGTCGACGCGACCAGCACCTGCCGGAACAAGGCCCTGCTGCGCGCCCGGCTGGCGCGGGCCGGCGTGCCCCAGCCCCGGTACGCGGTGGTGACCGAGCCCGGCCAGGTCGCGGCGGCGGTCGCGCACGTCGGCCTGCCGTGCGTGGTCAAGCCGGCCGACGAGTCCGGTTCGACCGACGTGCTGCGCTGCGAGACCCTGGCCAGGGCGCGCGCGCACGCCGAGGACATTCTCGACGTCCTGGTCAACGCCCGCGGCCTGCCGACCGCGCGGACCGTGCTGGTCGAGGAGCTGGTCGAGGGCCCGGAGTACAGCGTGGAGATGTTCGGCGCGGACTGCGTCGGGATCACCGCCAAACAGGTCGCCGGCGCCCCCCGGTTCGTGGAGACCAGGCACGTCTTCCCGGCCACGCTGCCCGCCGAGGTGGCCGGCACGATCGTCGCGGTCGTCCGGTCCGCACTGGCCGCCACCGGCATGGTCCGCGGCCCGACGCACACCGAGCTGCGCCTGACCGCGTCCGGTCCCCGGGTCATCGAGCTCAACCCCCGCCTTGCCGGCGGGATGATCCCGGAGCTGATCCGGCTCGCCACCGGCGTCGACCTGCTCGACCAGCAGCTGCGGGCCGCGGTGGACCAGCGCCCGGAGCTGACCGCGACCCGCCACCGGCACGCCGGCATCCAGTTCCTGACCGCACCGGACACCGGGACCCTGCGCACGGTGGCCGGCGTCGAGCGGGCCCTCGAGGTGCCCGGCGTGCGGCAGGTGCTGGTCACCGCCGAACCCGGCCGGCAGGTCGGGCCGCCGCTGGACGCCTACGACCGCCTCGGGCATGTCATCGCCTGCCACGACCGGGCAGCGGAGGTCGAGCCGATCCTGGACCGGGCGCTGGCCGAACTGAGCGTCGAGGTGGCGCAGCGGGTCGCCGGGGGTGCGCGCCGGTGATCGAGCTGCGCAGCGACACCTTCACCCTGCCGACGCCGGAGATGATGCGCGCGATCGCCGACGCGGAGCTCGGCGACGACGTGTACGGCGAGGACCCGACCGTGCGCGCGCTCGAGGAGCGGGTGGCCGGCCTGTTCGGCAAGGACGCGGCCTGCCTGCTGCCGAGCGGCACGATGGCGAACCTGACCGTGATCATGGCCCACTGCGCGCGCGGGACGAAGGCCCTGGTCGGCACCGAGAGCGACATCTACCTGTACGAGGCCGCCGGCGCCTCGGTGTGCGGTGGTGTCGGCTACGAGCCGGTGCCCAACCAGCCCGACGGCCGGCTGCTGCTCGACGATCTGCGGCGCGGGTTCCCCGACGACCCCGACGACCCGCAGTTCGCGCTGCCGGCGCTGATCTGCCTGGAGAACACCCAGAACCGGTGCGGTGGCCGGATTCTGCCGCTGGACTACCTGGCGCAGGTCCGGCGGTTCGCCGACGAGCGGGGGGTGGCGGTACACCTGGACGGCGCCCGGATCTTCAACGCGGCCGTGGGCCTCGGCGTCGGCGTCGAGGTCATCGCCCGGCACGCGGACTCGGTGCAGTTCTGTCTGTCCAAGGGACTGTCGGCGCCGATCGGCTCGGTCGCCGTCGGCACCGGCGCGCTGATCAGGCAGGTCCGCCGGCTGCGCAAGATGCTGGGCGGCGGCATGCGGCAGGCCGGCGTCGTGGCCGCGGCCGGTCTGGTCGCGCTGGACCACGTCGACCGGCTGGCCGACGACCACGCGCACGCCCGGCTGCTGGCGACCGGGCTCGCCGAGATCGACGGCGTCGCCATGGAGCCGGGGCCGGTGTCCACGAACATCGTGATGTTCCGGATCAGCGATCACCGGTTCACCACCGAGTCCTTTGTAGACACCGCGCGTCACCACGGGCTGGCGGTCGCCGAGCTCGGCCACGGCCGGGTGCGGGCGGTGACCCACTCCGGCGTGCGTACGGCCGACATCACCTCGGCGGTGGCGATCGTGCGCACAGTGCTCGCCACGGGACCGAGGTAGACCATCACTGACACCGACACGAGCACCGGCCGCCTCGGCGGCCGGCACGGCTTCGGCTTCCTGCTGACCGGGCAGACGATCTCCGCGTTCGGCGACGCGTTCTCCACCGTGGCCATGCCGCTGCTGATCCTGTCGCTCACCGGTTCGGTGGCACAGATGGGCTTCGTCGTCGGGCTGTCCACCGCGGCCCAGCTGGTCGGCAGCCTGCTCGGCGGCTCCATTGTGGACAAGGTGGACCGCAGGCGGCTCGCGGTCTGGTGCGACGCGATCCGCTGGGTGTTCACCGGGCTGATCCCGGTGGTGTGGTGGCTGGTGCCGGCGCAGACCTGGTCGGCCATCGGGATCTGGCTGATCTACGGCGTGGTCCTCATCGGCGCCCTGGTGTTCAGTGTCTACGAGGTGGCGTTCCGGGCCGTGCTGCCGGCCGTGGTCGGCCGGGAGCACCTGACCGTCGCGAATGGACGGTTGGCGACCAGTACCGAGCTGGCCTACGGCGTCGGCCCCGCGGTGGCCGGGGTGGTGATCGCGGCGATCGGGGAGCCGGCGGCCATCGGCGTGAACGCGCTGTCGTTCCTGCTGGCCGCGCTCGCCTGGGCCATGCTGCGCGGACCGATCCGGGCGCCGGTCGAGGTGACCGTCCCCCGTGGACAGACGGCCGGGCTGCGCTTCCTGTGGCGCGACCCGATGTTGCGCAGCCTGACCGTCTTCGAGTCGGTCAACGCGCTGCTGTTCGCCGGGGCGAGCACGTTGTTCATCTACCACATCCGCACTGACCTCGGCGAGACCAGCGCCACCATCGGCATCCTGCTCACCTGCGGCAGCGTCGGTGCGGTCGCGGCGGCACTGGTCGCGGTGCGGGCACGCAGACGCCTTGGCCTCGGCCGGGCGACGCTGATCGGTGGCGCGGTGCAGGGGGCGGCGTTGCTGGCCACCCCGCTCGCGGGCGCCGCCGCGCCGCTGGCGTTCCTGGTGGTGCTGTTCGGTTTCGGCCAGATCCTGGTGGTCATCCTGGCGACCACCTACCGCCAGGAGCGCACCGCCGACGCCCTGCTCGGCCGGGTGTCGGCCATCGTGCTCACGGTCACGCTGGCGATGCGTGCGATCGGCGGGGTCGCCAGCACCTCCCTGGCCGCCGCCATCTCCGCGACGACGGCCTTCGTGGTGCTCGGTGTCCTGGCCCTGCTCACCGTCGTCGGCGGCTGCCTGTCCGCGCTGGCCAGAAAGTCACCGCCGGTGGATCAGGGAAGCGCGCCGTAGCCGTTGGCCACGGTCCGCTTGGCCGCCTCGACATAGGCGCCGGGGTCGGCCGGGGCGAGGGTGGCCAGGCCGTCGACGTACCGGTTGAACATGCAGAACGCCGCGGCGATCAGCACCGTGTCGTGGATCTCCAGATCGGTGGCGCCCTCCTGGCGGGCGGCGGCCACCAGATCGGCGGTGACCTTGCGGCCCGACTCCCGCACCGCCCCCGCGATCCGCAGCAGCGCCCGCAGCTTCGGGGTGACCGGCGCCTCGTCCACGTTCGCCCGGACCTGGTCCACCAGTGACATGCCGGCCGGCAACTGCTCGGCCGCGAACGCCGAGTGCGACGAACAGCAGAAGACGCACTCGTTGAGCCCGGACACGTAGGCGGCGATCAGCTCGCGCTCGCCGGGGGTCAGTGGATGGGTGCCGTCGTGCAGCAGCACGTTCGCCAGCTCGTTCAACGGCTTGGCGGTCTCCGGACGGAACTTCATGGGGCCGGTGATGCCGGGGTACCGGGACTCGTCGACGCCGAGATCGATGTGTGCCATGGATCGAACCTACACAGCGCGGCACAGCAGGGCATCCGGCGTTTTGCGGGAACCGATCCTGCCGGTGTACGCGACCCCGGCGACGTACTCGCTCGCCGTGCACTGCCCCTTGTAGTCGCCGGCGGCGAAGTCCCCGCCGGGGTTCCCGGCCGGGCGGTTGTCGCCGCGGTCGAACCAGACCGTGCGGCCGCCTCGGCCGAGCGCGGTGGCCGACCTGCCGCACAGCGCGGCGGCGAACGCGGCGCCGGTGACGCTGTAGCCGACGAGGTAGTGATCAGGCGGACACTGCACCTTCGTGTACCCGGACGCCCAGTCGGTGTCCACATGGGACTCGTCGCGGACCACGGTGAACGTCGTCGGCGTCGGCCGGGCGCCGGTGCACAGCCCGCGGTTGCCGGTGTGCGCCAGGCCGATCACGCGCTGCCCGTCCGGGCAGACTCCCTTGCGGGCGCCCGAGTTCCAGTCACCCAGCGCGCGCACCGCCCGGGACTGCTGGAAGTCGGCGTAGTCCAGGTTGAGCATCGACCACGGCTCGACGGGGGAGACCGCGCCGGTCCGCGACGGCGCGGTGACCAGCCGCCGCCACGCGTCGGCCCGCCAGTCGCCGGTCACGTCGATCCGGGTGCCCGCCTGGTCCCACGACAGCAGTGACCAGCCGTCGCCGGAGCCGCCGGTGTGGAAGCCGACCGCCGGCCAGTAGGCGAAGTCGGCGTCGGTCTCGGCCAGATAGTCCACAAAGGTCTCGAACCAGGCGCGTGACTTCGCGTCGGTGTTGCCGTGGCCGCCAACGCCGAACTCGCTGATCCACAGCGGCGCGGTGAAGTGCCGGCCGGTCTCCTCGGTGACGTAGAACGCCTGCCGGTACAACACGTCCCGGAGTTCCTGGGGCGAGAGGTCCTGGTAGCGCGGGTCGGTCGTCTCGCCGATGCCCGACGCGCCGGAGTGGTTCGGGCCGGTGTAGCCGTAGAAGTGCGCGGCATACACCAGCTTCCCGGAGTCGACGAGGGTGTGCGACAGCGTGCGCACCGGCTCCAGTGTCGGCCTGCCGTGCGGGAAACCGTCCACCGGCAGCCCGGTCCAGTTGATGCCCTCGACGATGATCAGCAGGTCCGGGTTGGCCTCGGTGAGGATCCGGTCGCCGACCCGCTGGCTCGCGCGCTGCCAGTCGGTGTCGTTGCCCCAGCCCCAGTTCGGGTCGTCCAGGGCGTTGCGCCGCACCTCGTTGTAGAGGTCGGCGCCGACCACCCGCTTGTTCGCCGCGTACCGGCGAGCCATGAACAACCAGTCGTCCTGCCACTGGCTCTCGGACTGGCTGGTGTTCCACCGCTCGTTGCCGTCCAGCCCGCAGCACCACCGCGACGTCGTGGTGTGGTTGTTGAGGATCACCGCGAACCCGCGGACGGTCAGCCGGTCGACCACCGCGTCGTACACCTGCAGCGGCGTCTTCCCGGCCAGCCCCGGATTGGCCGGCAGGTCGGGCACCGGCCGGGTGTCGTGGATCATCGCGTTGGAGAACGGCAGCCGCACGCTGTTGAGCCCCAGGTCGGCGAACCCGTCGATGATCGCGTCGATCGACGCCCGGTCGAGCCCGAGCGGGGTCTGGAACGCCAGCTCGCCCGCGTGGTGGTTCGCCGGGTCGGCGATGTCGCCGGACCCGGTCCACGTGCCGCTCGCGCCGTGCCAGTTCGCCGACCTGAGCTTGAACCGGTCGCCGTGCGCGTCGACGATGTATCGGCCGCGGGTGCTCAACGGCGCGGCCAGGTCGCCGTCGGCGGGCGCGGGCGCCGCCGTGCCGGCAGCCGCGGCGGCCGGCACGGCGATCGAGGTGGACAGCAGGGCGGCGAGCAGTACGCGGGCGAACCTCACTCTCGGACGGTAACCATCCCGGCACCCGACCGGCCAGCCCGCGTGCTTCCCAGTTGCCAGCTCACTTGGTGAAACCGGCGGCCAGCCCGCTGAGCAGCTGGCGCCGGCCGAACACGTAGAGCACCAGGATGGGCAGCGTGGTGAGCACCACGGCGGCCACGATCGCCGGCACGTTCACGCTGTACTGGCCCTGGAAGTTCCACAACGCGAGCGGCAGGGTCCGCTGGTCCGGGCTCTGGGTCAGGATCAGCGGCAGCAGGAACCCGTTCCAGATCGTCAGTGCGTTGTAGACGGTGATGGTGAGGATGGCCGGCCGGGTCAGCGGCGCGGCCAGCCGCCACATCGTCATCCACTCGGTCGCGCCGTCGATGCGCATCGCCTCGAACAGCTCGTTGGGCACGTCGCGGATGAAGTTGGCCAGCACCAGCACCGACAACGGGATGGCGAACGCGATCGAGGGCAGGATCAGCGCCAGCAGGCTGTCGTAGAGCTGCAGCTTGATGATGATCAGGTAGATGGGGATCACCACCGCCTGCAGCGGGATCGCGAGGCCCATCAGGAACAGCCCGTTCACCACCCGCAGGAACCGCAGCCGCCAGCCCCGCACGATCGCGTAGGCGGCCATGAACGACACCAGCACCGCGGGGATCACCGCGCCCGCGGTGGCCACCACGCTGTTGACGAAGTAGGTGACGAAGCCGGACTCCAGCACGAACCGGTAGTTCTCCAGCGTGGGATCGGCCGGCGGGACCATCGGGTTGCTGGCGTAGTAGTTGTTCTGCAGCTTGAAACTGGTGATCACCACCCAGTAGATGGGGATGACGATGATCGCCAGCCACAGCCAGCCGGCGAACCCGCCCAGCCAGTTGGGCCTGCTGGCGCCCGGATCGGAGCGGCGGGGCCGCGCGCGGGTGGTCGCCGGCGGTCGCGGCGGCTTGGTCATGGTGAGGCTCATGTCAGGCGCCCTCGAGCTGGCTCTGGGAGGCGTCTCGCCCGCCAAGCCTGCGCAACAGCAGGGCGATGGCGAGGCCGACGAGAACGAGAATCACGGCGATGGCGCTGGCCGGGCCCATCAGGCTGGCCTGGAAACCCCGTTTGTACATGTCGAGCGCGAGTACCCGGGTGGCGTCCCCCGGCCCACCCTCGGTCAACACGAAGATGAGGTCGAAGAAGGTCAGCGAGCCGACCACCATCAGCGTCGACGAGGTGATGATGGTGTATTTGAGCTGCGGCAACGTGATGCTGAAGAACTGGCGGACCCGCCCGGCACCGTCGATCTGCGCGGCCTCGTACAGCGACTGGGGAATCTGGCGGACCCCACCCTGGTAGATCAGCGAGTGGAACGGGATGAACTGCCAGGACACCACGAACACCACGAGGCTGAACGCGAGCGTCGGCTTGCCGAGCCAGTCCTGGCTGAGGAAGTCGAATCCCAGCCCGGCGCCGAGACCGAAGTTGGGGTCCAGCAACGCCTTGTAGGCGATCGCGATCGCCGCGGAGCTGAGCAGCAGCGGGATGAAGAACAACACCGCCAGTATCCCGCGATAGCGTTGCTGGCCGGCCAGGAACGTGCCGAGCAGGATGCTCAACGGGGTCTGCACCGCCCAGGAGGCGAGCATGATCAGGAACGTCACCCAGACGGCGTGCGGCAGCGCGGGATCGGCGAGTACCGCACGCCAGCTGGTTGTGCCCGACCACTGGATCGCGCCGAGCCCGTCCCAGGTCGTGAAGCTCAGGACGAACACCCCGACGAGCGGAATGAGGGCGAAACCGATGAAGAACACGAGTGACGGCGCGACCAGCCACGGCAGAATGCCGCGCCGGTCGCGCCGCGACTCGCGTGCGGTGCTGGTGCTCACTGACCGATGACCGCGTTGAGGTTGTCGGCGAACTGCTGCGGCGAGATGGACAACTGGAACAGCTTGACGATGTTGTCCAGGAGCGTCTCGGCCGCGGTCGGGTTGAGCGCCTGGTCCCAGGACTGGCCGAACACCTTTGCGTTGACGGCGACGTCATGGACGAAGGTGACGAAGTCGGCGTTCTTGGTCTCGGACAACTGCGCCACCGTGTCCTTGAGCACCGGCACGGCACCGGACTTGATCCAGTCCGTCACCTCCTGGTCGTCCAGGACGCTGTCGGTGAAGAACTTCTTGGCGATGTCCTTCTGCTCGGCGCTGGCCTTCGAGGAGATGGCCAGGTACTGGCCGGGGTTGCCGACGGTGTTGCCCGGATCGCCCGTGCCACCCTCGACCGGCGGGAAGTTCATGTAGCCGAGCTCGTCGTTGGACACGAACTCGCCGCCCTGTTCCTGCTGGATGCCGTAGGACCAGGCCCCGTGCAGCATCATCGCCGCCCTGCCGGTGTAGAGCAGCGCCTGGTCGGCGTTGGAGTCCGCGGTGATCGAGGAGAAACCTTCGACGAACCCGCCCGCCCTGACCAGGTCCTGCAGTTTGGTCAGCGCCTGGATGGCGGCCGGGTTGGACCAGGCTTTCTCCTCGCCGTCGAACGCGGCCTGAAACACTTCGGGGCCGCCGATGCGGTCGAACAGGAATTCCAGCCACATCATGTTCGTCCACCGGGACTGCCCGCCGAGGGAGAACGGCGCGATGTTCTTCGCCTTGAACCTGGGCACCAGCGCCATGATCTCGTCCCACGACTGCGGCGGCGCCACGCCGACGTCGTCGAAGACCTTCTTGTTGTAGTACAGGACGATCGGCTCCATGGTCTCGCACGGCATGGCGTAGGTCTTGCCGTCGATGACCGCCGGGCCGAACGCGGAGGGGATGAACTTGTCCTTCACCGCCGAGTTCTGGTCGAACCACGAGGTGAGGTCCTCGACCTGGCCCGCCTCGGCCCAGGTGCGCAGCCCGCCGCCGCCCCAGCCCCAGATGATGGTCGGCGCCTGGCCGGCGCCGATAGCGGTTTTGATCTTCGTTTTGTAGGGGTCGTTCTGGTAGGTGGTCGTAGCGATCTTGGTGTCGGGGTTGGCCTCGTTGAACCGGTCCACCGTCGCCTGACGGATGCCTTCCTGCGGTGCGCCGCTCAGAAACCAGTAGGACGCGCCGCCGCCGCTGCCAGGGCCGGACGTGCCGCAGCCCGAGAGTGCCAGGGAGACCGGCAGACTGGCGGCCAGGCCGAGGACGGTACGACGAGTGATGGGAGTTGCCACGCTGATGCTCCGTTCCCGAGCCGCAGACTTCGCTGGCTGCCGTTCCGAAAACTTCCGAAATAAGTTGTGCCAGCCTAGGAATCCTTGCGGGCTAGGTCAAGGTCAAAGCCGGACTGTTTCCCGAAAGACGCCACAGCCGTGCGCTCGAAGGCCGACCGGAACACTTCGAAACTTTCGGACCAGGAGTGAGTGCTGCGGCTAGCCGCCGCACCGCGAGCGGTCCGCCGCCCATCGTGGCCGGTGACCCGGCCGGCGTTGCCGACCCGACGAGCAGGTGAACCGGTGCTGAACTCCTGGTTTTCTCCGGCGATGGTCGGATTGTCGGCTCCTAGACTCAACCACTCAGCACGCGCGCGCGAAAGGCGGCAGGTGGGGTTCATCGGTGAGCTGCTTCGCGGATTCCTGGACATCCTTGCCGGTGACAACCCGGTACTCGCGGCCGTCACGGCCGCGGTGACCGGCGGCGCGATCATCAGTCCCTTGGCGCAGCGGTACTTCTCCCGGCGCAAGCGGGTCCTCTACCGGGTACAGAGCGACTCGAAGATCGGCCTGGACACCGAGGAACAGCGGGTCGGGCTCACCGTGGACCAGCACAGCGGCGCCGGCCACGCCGTCCCCGAGCTGATCTCCATGTCCCAGTTGTTCCGGCGGTTGAGCTTCGTGGTCATCCGGATCCGCAACACCGGCGGGCACGTCTCGATCGGCGACCTCGGTGAGCCGATGGAGTTCACCTTCGGCGGGCGGGTGATCTGGAACGCCCGGATCTCCGACCCCAACGAGCGCGACACCGAGGAGGACCGGCAGAAGCTGGTCGACGGCCTGCAGTTCTTCTCCACCGATCCCGCCTCGCCGGCCGCGGCCCGGCCAACGACCCTGCGGGAGGTCCGCGAGACCCTGCCGCAGCGGCTGACCAGGGCCTTCCGCCGCGCGCCCGCCCCGGCCGGGGCGCAACCGGTGGTGGAGCAGGAGGTGCCGGACACGCCGCCGGTGTGGCACGGCGTGCGGCTCAAGCCGTCGCTGGCGTTGACCGCACGGGAGAAGTTCAAGCTGATCGTGGTGCTCAGCGAGCCGGCGACCAAGCCGGCAGGCCCGATCACCAAGGTCGTGACCGGTCCCGTCGGCCACAAGGGCGTGAAGAACGAACGCGAGCTGCGGCGGGTCACCTGGCCGTGGATCACCGCGGCGTTCGGGGTGCTGCTGACCGGGTTGTGGATCGCCGCGCTGGTGTTCCGCCCGCTGACCTCGACCGCGGGCACGGGCGTGGACTGCGCGGAGGGCGACCTGCGCATCGTCGGCTCCACCGCGTTCGCGCCGACCATGACCAGCATCGTCGAGGAGTACTCGGCGGTGTGCGACGCGCAGATCACCGTGTCGCCGACCGGCAGCAACGACGGCGTCCGGGAGGTGACCCGCGCGGGCCCGGACGAGGCCTCGGCCATCGCCGCGCTGTCCGACGGCCGGTCCGGGGACGCCCCCGCGGACCTGCGCGCCCGACCGATCGCGGTGACCGTCTACACCCTGATCGCCAACAACGCCGCCGGAGTGGACCGGTTGACCGCCGAGCAGGTCAGGGACGTCTACGCCGGCCGCTACCGGAACTGGGACGAGCTGCGCGCCGGACCGTCGGTGCCGATCCGGCTCATCGGCCGGGGCGGGGAGTCCGGTTCGCGGCGCACGTTCGAGCAGACCATGCTCGGCGGCGCGTCCCAGGGCGAGCTGACCTCCGACTCGTGCGTGACCGCCGATCGCGACGTGCCCGGCTCACCGGTGGTCCGCTGCGAGCGCGGCTCGGAGGACGAGATCGTCGCGGAGGTCGCCACGACCCCGGGCGCGATCGGCTATGTCGACCTGGCGTCGGCGAACACGGCGACCACGAAACGCCTGCCGGTCACCGTGTTGCGGTTGGACGGGCGCTATCCGGACGTCAGCGGCGCGGCGACCGGGTATCCGTTCTGGACCGTCGAGTACCTGTACACCAAGGGAACCCCCGAGGACGGCACGGTGCTCGCGTCGCTGATGGCCTACCTGCGCGACGACACCGCGTACGCGCAGCTGGTGGAGGCCGGCTACACGCCGTGCGTCACCACCGACGGTCACCTCTACCTACTGTGCGAGGACTAGCAGCGGTAGGCGGCGACCACGCCGCGGGTGCGTACCTCGAAGTGCGTGCGGCGCGTCAGATGCCGAGGGCACCGACGACCAGCGCGGCGACGGCGTCCCGGTTGGCCGGGCTGTCCTGCCACCGCAGCCGGCGGCCGGCCTCGACCACCACGCCGAATCCGGCGTGCACCAACACCCTGGCCTGGCGGGAGTCCAGCTCCGGCCGGGCCAGCCGCAGTTGCTGCTCCCACACCGCGATGTGCTCGCGCTGGGCGATCACCAACGGCCGCTGCAGGGCGGCCGGCAGGCCGATGAGCTCGGCGTTGGCGACGCTGGTGAGCGCGGTGTGCTCGAAGCTGTAGGCCACGTAGGCCGCGGTGAGCGCGACCACGGCGGCATGCGGCTGGTCCACCCCGCGCAGGTTCACCTCCACCGCCTGGGCCAGCAACGCGGCGGCCTGCAGGCAGGCGGCGGCCAGGATGTCGGCCTTGCCGGGGAAGTAGCGGTAGAGCGCGGAGGGCACCAGCCCGACGGCCTCGGCGAGCCGGCCGTTGGTGACGTTGGCGAAGCCGTCGCGTTCGAACAGCGGGATGGCGGCGGCGAGAATCTCGGCGCGCCGGGTGCGGGCCACCGGCTGGGTGGGCAGGGCGACCACGTGCGCGTGGCCGGGCGCGGCCGTGGGGTCGGTCGCGACCACCCGGGTGGCCGAGGCCAGCAGCAGCTCCTCGGCCCGGCGCTGGGCGATCGAGGTGCGGTGCATGGTGATGGACCCGATGGCGCCGAGCGCGGCGGCGGCGCGCAGGTGCTCGGCGGGCAGCGGCCGCGCGCGCCGGGCGACGTCGGTCACCCGGCCGACGACGTGGGCGAACTTCGCGGCGAGGGCCTGGCGGTCGGGGTGCGCGAGGTACCGGGCCTCCCAGCGGTACACCCCGCCCGAGGCCCGATGGGCGACGGTGACCTGGGTGACGGCGGTGAGGACCTCGGCCAGGGAGGCGTCGGCGGGCAGCGGGTCGAGCGCGGCGACCAGCCGGTCCACGGTGACGTGCGCGCACTCGGCGAACAGCGCGTACTTGTTCGGGAAGTGCCGGTAGATGGCGGCCGCGGTGATGCCCTGACGGGCGGCGATGTCCTCCATGGAGGCCGCGTGGTAGCCGCGCTCGCTGAACACGCCGCCGGCGGCGTCGACGATGAGCTGCCGGCGGTTGCGCGGGCGCACCGCCGAGGGGGCCCGGGTCACCGAGGGAGCCGAGTGGAGGGACACGGGAACGGGGCCATAGGCGCAAGTGAACCACGAAACGACCACTCCACGGTGGACTGGTCCCATGTGACTTCCGATTAACATAGCCCTTCTCAACCGACCGTGTGGCCGGTCATAATGACGCCGCACCGGGCACCGAGCGAGCACCCGAGGAGTGGCCCAATGGCGAGCCAGGTGGTTCCCCCATGGTCGTTTCGGCACCACTGGATGGCGCACGCGGCGACGCACGCGATGATGCGCCCGGACAAGCCGGCGCTGCGTTACCGGGGCCGGACGACGACCTGGGCGCAGCTGGACGGCCGGTCGCGACAACTGGCCGCCGGGCTGGCGCGGCGGGGGATCGGGCAGGGCGACCGGGTGGCCACGCTCACGCTGAACCACCCGTGGTTCGTGGAGAGCGTGTTCGCGGCCAACAGCCTGGGGGCGATGGCGGTGCCGCTGAGCTTCCGGCTGGCGGCAAGGGAACTGGACTACATCCTGACCGACTGCACGCCGGCGGCCATCGTGGTGGACGCCCGGCTGCGGCCGCTGTTGCGGGCGGCGCCGGCCGCGGCGGCGGTCGGCACGGTGATCGTCATCGACGAGGCGGAGCCGGCCGACGGGGAGCCGGCAGACGGCGAGCTCGCCTACGAGGAGTTCCTGGCCGGCGAGGAGCCGCTGGAGCTGCCGGACATCAGCGAGGAGTCGACCGCGCTGATCATGTACACCTCGGGCACCACCGGCCGGCCGAAGGGCGTGCTGCTGTCCCACCGCAACATGCAGGTGCAGGCGATCACCTGCGTCCGGGCGATGGAGATCTTCGACGACGCCGATGTCGGCTTCCTGACCGCGCCGTTCTTCCACATCGCGGGGCTGGGCTCGGTCGTGGCGAACATCCTGGTCGGCGGCACGGTGGTGATCCACCCGCTGGGGGCGTTCGACCCGAAGGCGGTGCTCGACGCCTACGAGCGGGAGGGCGCCACCGTGGTGTTCAACGTCCCGCAGCAGTGGGACCTGATCTGTGCCCAGCCGGACATCGACCAGCGGGACCTGAAGCTGCGGATCATCAGCTGGGGCGCCGCGCCCGCGAGCGACGCGACGCTGCGCGCGATGGCGGCGAACTTCCCGAAGGCGCGGAACGTGGCCGTGTTCGGGCAGACCGAGACCTCGCCGATCACCTGCGTGCTCAGCGGTGCGGAGTCGCTGCGCAAGCTCGGCTCGGTCGGCCGGCCGATCCCGACCATCCAGTACCGGATCGTGGACGACCAGATGTGCGACGTCGCCCAGGGCGAGGTGGGCGAGATCGTCTACCGGGGGCCCACGGTGACCCAGGGCTACTGGAACAAGCCGAAGGAGACCGAGGAGGCCTTCGCCGGCGGCTGGTTCCACTCCGGTGACCTGGTCCGGCAGGACGCCGAGGGCTTCCTCTGGGTGGTCGACCGCAAGAAGGACATGATCATCAGTGGCGGCGAGAACATCTACTGCGCGGAGCTGGAGAACGTCATCGCCGAGCACCCGGCGGTGCGCGAGGTGGCGGTGATCGGCCGGGCGGACGAGCGCTGGGGGCAGGTGCCGGTCGCCTACGTCGCCGTCGCGGCGGACGCCGAGCTGTCCCTGGCCGCGCTGCACGGGTTCCTCGACGGCCGGCTGGCCTCGTTCAAGCTGCCCAAGGACCTGGTGGTGGTCCCCGAGCTCGCCCGCAACGCCGGCGGCAAGGTGCTCAAGGCCGACCTGCGCACCCTCGACGAACAGCGCCCGCCCACGATGCCCTAGGGCTTGCCGACGGCCGATCCGCTTCGATATGTTAATGGGAAATCTCACCGAGTCTGGGGTGGGAGAGTGGCTGGTTTGCTACCGCGGCACCCTGCACAAGCGGCGCCCATGCCTATCGAGGAAGCTAGGTAAGTAAATGAGCAATCTCAACAGAAGGAATGTCCTGTCGCTCGGTGTCGCGCTCGGCCTGGTCGGCGTGGCCGGCACCGCCCCGGCGCTGGCGGGCACGGCGAGCGGCGCCGCCGCGGCCGACCCGTGGTGGGTCTGGGACGACGAGGTGGACCAGCTGCTGGCGGGTCTGCTGACCAGCGGCCAGGTGCCGGCGGTCAACACCGCGATGCGGTCCTGGGTGAACAACAACGACGCGCTGCCGGCCGCGCTGCCGGCCAACCTCGCCGGCTACCTCGGCCGGGTCAACCGGCTGCCCTCCTGGGCCGACCCGGCCAAACTGGCGCTGGCCGCCGACTTCAACCGGCGCAAGGACACCTACCTGTTCATGCTGTACGGCCTGGGCAGCGGCATCATGAGCACGGTCATCCCGAGGGAGGCCAGGTCGGTCTACTGGTCGGCCGGCGGCGCCGACATGCAGGACCGCGCGGCCAAGACCTTCACCTTCGGCTACGACCTGAGCGACCTGAACGCCTTCGACCCCGACGGTCAGTTCGTGGTCACCGCCAACAAGACCCGGCTGGTGCACGCCGCGGTGCGCCACCTGCTGCCCCAGTCGCCGCACTGGACCGCGGCCGCGGACGAGCAGCTCCCGATCAGCAACGGCGACATCCTGGTCACCTTCCACAGCCTCGGCACCTACGTGCACTCGAAGCTGCGCGACTGGCGGGTGCCGATGACCGCGGCGGAGGAGGAGGCCTTCCTGCACATGTGGCAGGTCGCGATCTACCTGCTCGGCGTGCGGGAGGAGTTCATCCCCAGGACCTGGGCCGCCGCGCACGCGCAGTCCGAGCAGGTGCTCACGCCGATCATGGCGACCACGCCGGAGGGACACGACCTGGCCGAGGACCTGCTCGGGCTGACCGCGCAGATCGATCTCGGCGTCACCCGAGGGTTCCTCAACGAGTTCGTCCGCTACGCGCTCAGCCACGAGGTCGGCGACTGGCTGGAGCTGCCCCGCGACTACGGGGCGGCCGCGCTGATCCGCACCGGCTGGCCGGCCTACATCGCCTTCCGGGAGGGACTGATCCCGGTGATGCCGGGCGGGTTCTACCTGTTCGACCAGTTCATCCGCGCGCTGGCGATGTTGTTCCTCAACAAGGGCACCTCGCCGACGACCACGCTCATCACGATCCCGACGGGGAACCGCCCCTAGGGTCGCATGTGGACGGTGTGCTCAGCTGTCGGCGGCCAGCACCTCGTCGAGCCGCTGGAGGGTGGCTTCGATGCCCTTGCGGTTGCGCGCGGGGAAGCCGAACAGTTCGATGCCGCGCGGGAACCGGGCGGTCGACCAGTCGAACGTCTCGGTGACCTCGGTGCGGCCGTCGCCGAGGTCGCGCAGCTGCCAACGCCAGCGGTGCCCGTAGAAGTGCCGCCAGGCGATCTGCTTGCCGTCCTCGAACTCGACCACGGTGTTGAGCACCTTGTACGGCACGCCGAGGCGCATCTCCATGCCGAACCGGTCGCCGAGCGCCAGCCGGCGCGGCCCGGTGCCGCGCGCCTGGCGGACGCTGCCGGAGCCGTCGATCGCCGGGTGGTTGGCGGGGTCGGCGAGCAGGTCGAAGATGCGCGTCGCGGGTGCGTCGATGACGCGGGTCATGGAGATCTGCCGATCGGTCATCGGTCACCTCTGGTGGGTCGGTGGCCGTTGACCGTAGCAAGTGGACAATCGGCACCCGGGTGCCGGGGCGGCAGCCGCACCGTGTCGCCGTACGCCGGCCTCCGCTAACGGCGGTCGCCGCCGGGGTACCCGTCGAGCAGGACCATGGCGTCGTGGTCGGGGGTGTCCGGGTCGGCGTGGTAGAAAACCAGGCGGTGGCCGGGAGTGCCCTCCAGGTACAGCGACTGCACATGCAGGGTGATGGTGCCGACCTCGGGGTGGGTGATGGTCTTGGTGGTCTGGGCGTGCGGCCGCACCTCGTAGCGTTCCCACAGGCCGGCGAACTCGGGGCTCTCGCGCTGGAGCTCCTGGACGAGCGCGACGAGATCGGGGGCGTCCGGCTCGACCCCGGCCAGCGCGCGCAGCGGGGCCACGCACCCGGCGATCACGGTGTGCCAGTCGGTGAACACGTCGCGGGCGGCCGGGTGCAGGAAGACGTAGCGCACGAGGTTGTGCCGCTCGACCGGCCAGTGCTCGATGCCGGGCAGGGTGTGCATCCCGCCGGGATTGCCGGCCAGCACGTCCATGGTGCGGCTGAGCACCCGGGCGGGATAGGGCCGCAGGCGTTCCAACAACAGCTCGGTGCCGGGCGGGAGCGGGTGGTCCCTCGGCGGGGTCCGGGGCGGGGTCATGTCGGCCGCCCGGGTGGCCAGGTCGAACAGGTGCTCGTGCTCGGCGTCGGACAGCCGCAGCGCCTTGGCGAGCGCGTCGATCACGCCGGGGCTTGGCCGGTACTCCGTGCCCCGTTCCAGTCGGGTGTAGTAGTCGACGCTCACGCCGGCCAGGGCGGCGAGCTCTTCCCGGCGCAGGCCAGGGGTGCGGCGCCATCCCGGGCCGACATCGATCCCGGCGCCCGCCGGACTCGCCTGGGTGCGGCGCGCACGCAGGAACCGACCGAGTTCGATGCCGCCGGGGCGCGGCGTCCGTGCCATGCCGGCCAGTGTGCCAGCGGGGTGTTGATCTGCCGGTTAAGTCCCGTTTCGGCTCAGAGCAGGGCTTCGGCGGTGATGGGCAGTTCGCGCACGCGCCTGCCGGTGGCGTGGAAGACGGCGTTGGCGATGGCGGGCGCCACGCCGACGAGCACGACCTCGCCGAGTCCCTTGACCCCGAGCGGGCCGGCGGTGTCGTCGCGACCGTCCAGGTAGATGGCGCGCAGCGCGGGGACGTCGGCGTTGACCGGGACGAGGTAGTCGGCCAGGTTGGCGTTGACGATCCGGCCGTCGCGGTGATCGGTGACGGTGTGTTCGAGCAGGGCCCCGCCGATGCCGCCGACCATGCCGCCGATGGCCTGGCTGTCGGCGAGCGTGGGATTGATGATGTGGCCGGCGTCGTACACGCCGAGCATCCGGCGTACCCGGACGAAGCCGAGGCGGGCGTCCACGGCGACCTCGGCGAACACCGCGCCGTAGGCGTACATGGAGGCCGGCGCCGGCCACCCAGGGGAGTACGTGCCGAGCGCCTCGAGGTGGGTGCGGTCGTTGCGGGTGAGCAGTTGCCGGTAGGTCTCCCCACGCGCGGGGTCCTCACGCAGGCGCAGGCGCCCGCCCCACACCACGACGTCGGCCGGATCGGCGCCGTGCAGCGGTGACCGCTCGTCGGCCACGGCAATGGCGATCGCCTGCTGGCGCACCTTGTCGCAGCCGTCCTGGACGGTGGGGCCGATGCTCGCGGTGGTCAGCGAGCCGCCGTGGATCGGGGCGGGCGGCATGGTGGTGTCGCCAAGGCAGAAGGTCACGTCCCGCACGTGCAGGCCGAGAGCGTCGGCGGCGACCTGGGTCATCGCGGTGTAGGTGCCGGGGCCCATGTCGCTGGTCGCGGACTCGACCTTCGCGGTGCCGTCGGCGGCCAACCGCACCGAGGCCTGGGCGGGGGCGCGCAGCGTGTCATACAGCGCGCTCGCCACCCCGGTGCCGATCAGCCAGTCGCCATCGCGGGTCACGCCCGGCCGGGGATCGCGGCGGTCCCAGCCGAACTCGCGGGCGCCGACGGTGTAGCACTCGAGCAGTCGCCTGGTCGAGAACGGCAGTCCGGTGGCCTGGTCGTTGGCCGGCTCGTTGCGGCGGCGCAGCTCGATCGGGTCGATGCCGAGCTCGGTGGCGAGCTCGTCGAGCGCGCTCTCCAGCGGGAACGCGGCGGTGGCGTAGCCGGGGCCCCGCATGGGAGTCGGCGTGTTCACGTCCAACGGCACCGTGTGGTAGGTCTGGCGCACGTTGGGCGTCGTGTAGAGCATCCGCCCTGGCGACAGCGCGCCGCCTTCGGCGAACTGTTCGTAGCGCGAGGTCTCCGAGCGCAGCTCGTGGATCATCGCGGCCAGCTGTCCCCGCTCGTCGCTGCCGACGCGCAGCCGGTACGCACAGCTCGGTCGGTACCCGACACCGAAGTACAGCTGCCGGCGGGTCAGCACGAGTTTGACCGGGCGGCCGAGCTCGCGCGCGGCCAGCGCGGCGATGGTGGCGTGTGGCCAGCAGCGCGCCGCGTTGCCGAACGCGCCGCCGACGAACGGCGAGACGACCCGCACCGACTCCGGCGGGATGCCGAACACCGCGGCGAGCTCGTCCCGGGTGCTCTGCACCCACTGGGTCTTGTCCCACAGGGTGAGGGCCGGGCCGTCCCAGCTCGCGATGATGGCGTGCGGCTCCATGGCGTTGTGGTGCATGCGGGGGAGCCGGTAGGTCAGGTCCATCCGCACCGCCGAGGCGGCCAGCGCGGCGTCGGCGTCGCCGCGGCCGTAGGTGAGCGGCTGGTCCGCGGCGGGGGCGCCGGCCAGGTCGGTGACGGGCCGCTCGGCGTCGTAGTCGACGCGCACCAGCCGGGCCGCGTGCCTGGCCGACTCCAGCGTGGTGGCCACGACCACGGCGACCGGCTGACCGTGGAACAGGACGGTGTCGTCCTGGAAGACGCGCAGCCGGTCACCCGGCGGGTTGAGCGACCCCGGGTTGGGCAGGTAGGGGAGCGCGGGGGCGTTGCGGTGGCTGAGGACCGTGAGCACGCCGGGTTGCGCGGCCGCGGTCGCGGTGTCGATGCCGGTGATCCGGCCGCGGCCGACACCGCTGTCGACCACGACCGCGTGCACGACGCCGTCGACGACCTGGTCGGCGGCGTACTTCGCCTGTCCGGTCACCTTCAGTCGACCGTCCACACGGGACTGTGGGGCGCCGGCGAAGGTCTGCGGCTGACGGGTCACGCGGTTCCTCCTACGGTGCGCAGCTGGCGTTCGACGGTGCGGATGAGCAGTTCGACCTTGAACTCGTTGTGCGCCAGGGGTTTCGCCCCGTCGGCGGCCAGCGCCGCGGCGGCGGCCCACAACTGGGGCGACGGCCGCTCGCCGCGCAGTCGTTGTTCCACAGTGGACAGTCGCCAGGGCACGGTGCCGACTCCGCCGGCGGCGACCCGCGCCTGTCGGATCACCCCGTCACGCACCTGGATGGCGACCGCGGCGGAGGTGAGGGCGAACTCGTAGGACTGCCGGTCACGGACCTTGAGATAGCCCGAGCGGAGCGGCCGAGGGTGCGCCGGGATCTCGACCGCCGTGATCAGCTCACCGGGGTGGAGGGCCTGCTCGCGGTTCGGGGTGGCGCCGGGCTGGAGCAGGAAGTCGCCGAACGGCACGCCGCGCTTCCCGTTCGGCCCCAACAGGTGCACGGTCGCGTCCAACGCGGCGAAGGCCACGGCGACATCGGAGGGGTGGGTGGCCACGCACTGGTCGGAGGTGCCCAGGATCGCGTGGCCGCGGTGGTAGCCCGCCAGCGCGGCACAGCCCGCGCCCGGTTCGCGTTTGTTGCAGGCGGCGGTCACGTCGCGGAAGTACGTGCACCGGGTGCGCTGCATGATGTTGCCGCCGATGGTGGCCATGTTGCGCAGCTGGGCCGACGCGCTCAGCTCCAGCGCCTGGGAGATGACCGGGTACCGGTCGCGCACCTCGGGGTGGGCGGCCGCCTCGGTCATGGTCACCAGCGCGCCGATCCGCAGCTCACCGCCCGAGGTCACGGCGACCTCGCGCAGTGGCAGGGCGCTGATGTCGACGAGCTCGTCCGGTCGCTCGACGGTCTCGCGCATCAGGTCGACCAGCGTCGTGCCGCCCGCGAGGTACCGCCCGCCGCGCCTGCCGGCGTCGAGCGCGTCGCGGATGTCCTTGGCCGTGGTGAGGGTGAAGGGAAACATCGGCGCTCACTTCCCGCCGGCGGTCTGCTCGACCGCGCGGACGATCTTCACGTAGCAGCCGCAGCGACAGAGGTTGCCGCTCATCCATTCCCGGATCTCCTCGGCCGAACCGGTGTGGCCTTCCCGGATGCAGCCGACACCGGACACGATCTGACCGGGCGTGCAGTAGCCGCACTGGAACGCGTCCTGGTCGACGAACGCCTGCTGCAGCGGGTGCAGCCGCTCGCCGTCGGCCAGGCCCTCGACGGTGGTGACCCTGGCGCCGGCCAGCCGGACCGCCAGCGTGAGACAGGAGTTGACCCGCCGGTCGTCGACCAGCACGGTGCACGCGCCGCAGGCGCCAGCGTCACAGCCCTTCTTCGCCCCGGTCAGCCCGAGGTGCTCGCGCAGCAGGTCCAGCAGCGAGGTCCGGTTGTCGACGGTGACCGTGTGCCGGTCGCCGTTGACCGACAGCGTGACCCGGCTGGCGGTCGGCGTGTCCCTGGCCGGCGCCGCCTGGGCGGCCGGTGCCGCCGCGACCAGGCCCGTGACGGCGCCGCCGGCCACGGCGGTGCCCGCGAGGAACGTGCGGCGGGTGGGCCCTGGCGGTGGTTCCTCGGCTGGTGTGGTGACGGGTTCGGGGAACTCGGTGGTCATGCCCACCCTCTCGCGGCTCGACAACGGACTCGCACCACAAGGTTGTCGGTCCGGGTCGCCGGCTGCCAGACCGTGGTGTGCCAGGGAATGGCAGGGCCCCCCACGCTACTGGCGCGCGGCCGCGACCCGGTGCAACGATGAGAGGTTCGCCCCGATCGGGTGGGGAGGGGTCCCGAGGCGCCGGCCTACCGTGAGACGGTCGAGCTGCACGTCGGCCAGGTGAACCAGGCGTCGTCGCTGCGGTTCACCTGCGCCGCCACCGGCATTCGGTCCGTTGTGGACGCCGCGCTGCACGCGGTGCGCGGCCTCGACCACCCGACGACACCGGCCGAACAGGCCGCGCCCGTCGCCACGCTGGAGGCCAGGTTTCCCAGGATCAGCGACGGTCTCGGTGCCCGGACACGGATCCCGTTGACGGTCAGCGGCCCGGCGGCCGACGTCGTGACCGTGGAGACGCGTCACTGAGGCCGGGGCCGGTCAGACAGTGCTGCACCAGCGGACCGAAGGCCGCGACCACCTCGTCCACCGACGATGACGCGATCGGTTCGATCCGCACGATGTAGCGCGCCACCGCGAGCCCCAGGATCTGGACGTTGACCATGCCGGCCCGCAGCGCGGCGTCCGGGGTGTCGAGCATGCCCGCCAGCCGGTCGGTGATCTCCCGGTCGATGAACTCGCGCAGCAGCGCCTCTGACCGTTCGTCGGAGGGCGCCGACCTGGTCAGCATCACCAGCGGGGTGCGGTCGGACTTGTCGAGGTTGTCCACGAGCGTGCGCACGACGCGCTCGCCGATGCCGTCCAGGCCGTCGGTGAAGATCGACTCGATGGCGGGCGGGACATTGTCGGACAGCTCGAGCGCGGCACCGAACAGGCCCTGTTTGGTGCCGAAGAAGTAGAACACCATCGCCGGGTCGACCTCGGCGGCGGTGGCGATCGCGCGCACGGTGGTGCCCCGGTAACCGTGCTGGTTGAACAGGTCGCGGGCGGTCCGCAGGATCCGCTGCCTGCTCTCCGCGCCGGACCGCCAGCGACCCGGGCGACCGTGGGTGTCCTGTTCTGTCATGGCCACCGCAGCTTAGCACCCTTTCTTCATCGTCTGGTGGAGTTTTTCGGCGACCCGTCGTAGGGTGTTCTTCATCAGTTGGTGAAGAAAGGGGTCGGTGCATGAGGGTGATCGTGGTCGGCGCGGGTCTTGGCGGGTTGACCCTCGCCAACGGGTTACGCCGGGCGGGGATCGAGGTCGCCGTGTACGAACGGGACGGTGCGCGCGGCCGGCCGCAGGGCATCAGCATCCATCTCGACGAGCGTGGCGCCTCGGCGCTGCGGGCGTGCCTGCCGTCGGCACCGGCCGCGATGGTGGCGGCCACCCTGGGCGGCGGGCGAACACACGCCAGCATGCTGTCCGAAGTGGACGGAGCGCTGGCCGTCGCGGACATCCGGGCGGCCGACGGTGAGTCGGGCCGCCCACTGCCCGGCCGGCAGGCCCATCGCCCGTTGCTGCGCGCGATCCTGCTGACCGGGCTCGCGGACGTGGTCCGGTTCGGCACGGAGCTCACCCGGTTCGAACACCGCGCCGACGGCACGGTCAAGGCGTGGTTCGCCGACGGCGGCACGGACACCGCGGACGTGCTGGTCGGCGCGGACGGCATCGGCTCGACGGTCCGCCGCGACTACCTGCCACAGGTGCGGGTGACCGACACCGGCCGACGCATGCTCATGGGCGCCACCCCGCTGCGCGCCGTGCTCGACACCGGGCTGCCCGACCTGATCGGCGACAACCCCGCCAGCGTCATGGTGCGCGGCACGATGATGGCGATGGGCGTGCTGCGGTTCACCGAACCTCCCGTGACCGCCAGGAAACGGTGGCTGCCCGCGCTGCCCGCCGACGCGGTCACCGAGGTCGAGAACTACGTGATGTGGGCCCTGCCGTGCACGCGGGAGCGACTCGGTTCGGCCGACGCACCGGCCGAGGTGTACCGCCTGGCCGAGGAGTTGGCCGAGAACCTCCCCTCGGCACCGCGATCCGTGGTCGCCAATGCCTGGCCCGACGTGACGGTCCCGCTGCGGATCGGGATGATCCCGCCGATGCCCGCCTGGCCGGTCAGCCCGGTGACGGTCATCGGCGACGCCATCCACCTCGCCCCGGGTTTCGGTGCCAACCTGGCGATGCGCGACGCCCACAACCTGTGCACCGCACTGGTCGACGCCGACCGCGGCCGGCGCGACCTGCTCGACGCGATCGGCACCTACGAGAACACCATGCGCGAAACCAGCTTCCGCACCCCGGCCGCGGCGAAGGCGGGCGCATGAGCCTCACCCTGCTGACCCAGAAGTCGTTTTCGTTGTTCAGCGCGATGGGCGGTTGGCGCACGGTCGCCGACGGTGTCGCGTCCCGGGTGGTGTTCCTGGTCGCCTACCTGCTGACCGGGGAGGTGGTGGCCGCGGCGCTGATCGCGACCGGTGGGGTGTTCCTGCTCGCCGTGGTGCGGATGTGCACCGACCGCAGGTTCTGGCAGCCCGCGGTCGGGCTGGTGGTGGTCGGGGTGTCGGCGCTGTTCGCCGGGAGTACCGGGCAGGCGGTCGACTTCTACCTCTACTCGGTGCTCCTCCAGGCCGGCGGCCTCGTGGTGTTCGGCGCGTCCATGCTGGTGGGCTGGCCGGTCATCGGGGTGGTGATGGGCGCGGTCCGCGGCGAACACCGCACCTGGCGACATGATCGCCGGGCGCGCGGGCGCTATCAGGTGTGCACGGCGGTGTTCCTGGTGAAGTTCGTCATCGCCACGGCGGTGCTGGTGCCGCTGTACCTGACCGGGCAGGTCGTCGCGCTCGGCGTGACCGCGACCGTGCTCGGCGGCGCGCCGGGGGCCGGCGCGTGTCTCTACCTGTGCTGGCGGATCCTGCGCACGGACGCGGCATCGGCGCCCGCCGTGGCGAGCGGTGTCACGAACCAGAACGGAACGCCCGCAGCGACGTCAACGCGTTCCCCGACCAGTCGAACATCGTGAGGTTGTCGTTGGGGTTGCCCTCACCGGGCGCCCAGCCGACACCGGGCAGCCAACCCGGCTCCCACACGAAGAACCCGGCCCCCCGGCCGCCGGGCACCTCGGCCAGCACGGCGCGCACCTGCTCGAAGTAGGCCGCCTGCCCGGCCGGGGTCGCCGGATACGAGCCGCCGTCGGGCAGTTGGCCCGGCGAGTTGATGAAGTTCCCCAACCCGTCGCCGTTGTTCAGCGTCCACGGATAGGAGGTCTCCACCACGACCAGGTCCTTGCCGTACCGAGTGGACAGATCATTGAGGTTCGACCGCAGCGCGGCCAGTGATCCGTGCCAGAACGGGTAGTACGACAGGCCGATCACGTCGAACCCGACACCCTGGGCGAGCACGCGGTCATAGAAGTACCGCGAGCCGCCGTTGTCCCCGCCGCGGTCGATGTGCACCATCACCTGACACGACGGGTTTCCCTCACGCGCGCCGGTGATCCCGGCCTTGAGCAGGGTGGTGAACCCGCCCCAGTTCTCCCCGCCGGACCGGTAGACCTCACCGAGCGGGAACAGCATCCCGTTGGTGATCTCGTTGCCCACCTGCACCATCGCCACCGGCGTGCCCTGGCTGGTGAACGCCGCCACGGCGTCGCGGGTGTAGCCGCGCACGGTCGCGGCGAGCGCCGACAGGTTCTGCCCCGCCCAGGCCGCCGGCGTCGGCTGCTTTCCCGGATCGGCCCAGAAGTCCGCGTAGTGCAGGTTGAGCAGCACCCGCAGCCCGGCGGCGTTGGCCCGGCGGGCCAACGCCAACGCCGTGTTCAGGGTGCTGTAGCCGGATGGGGGAGCGGTCCAGACCCGCAACCGGACGTAGTTGGCGCCGCGGTCGGCGAGGATCCGCTCGACCGGCCTGACCACACCCCCGTCCCGGTAGCTGGTGCCGATCGCCTCGTGTTGCGGGGTGAAGGAGATGTCCGCGCCCCGGATGCGCGGGCCGACGGCGCGGCCGGGCGTGGCTCCGGCCTGGCCGGCCAGGACCGTGCCGAGCACGGCGGCGGGTGGTACGGCGAGAAAGGTGCGTCTGCGCATTGTGCACTCCTTTGTGACAAGCGGTCACGCTGATGTTCTGATCACCAGCTCGGTCGGCAGGATGACCGCCGCGGTCGCCTCGCCGTCGATGAGCCGGAGCAGCAGCCGCACCATCTCCATGCTGATCCGGCTCCACGGCTGACGAATGGTGGTGAGCGGCGGATGACAGGTGGCCGCGATCGTCGAGTCGTCGAACCCGGCGACGGCCACGTCCCCTGGCACCCGCCGGCCCGCCCGCCGCAGGGCGACCAGCGCGCCGGCGGCCATCAGGTCGGAGGCGACGAACACCGCGTCCACGTCCGGACTGCTGGCCAGCAGCCTGCCCATCGCGGCCTCGCCGCCGGCCTGGGTGTAGTCGCCCTGCGCCACCAGGTGTGGCTCGGTCGTGCCGAGCACGTCGTGGTAGCCGGCCAGCCGGTCGACCCCGCCCGGGGTGTCCAGCGGGCCGCTGATCATGCCGATCCGCCGGTACCCCCTGGTCAGCAGGTAGCCGACCATCTGCCGGGCGCCGTCGCGGTCGTCGGCGGCCACATAGGACACGTCGCGTTCGTGGCCCAACGGCCGGCCACAGGCGACGACCGGCACGTCCTGGGCGAGCAGCTCGTCGATCAACGGGCTGCCGATGTGGGTCGACACCAGCAACGCGCCGTCGACATGGCCGGCGGTCACGTACCGGCTGACCCGTTTCCGGTCGGCCGGCGTGCCGGCCAGGGTCAGCAGCACGGCGATGTCGTTGTCGGCCAACGCCTGGGTGCAGCCGTGCAGCAGGATGTTGAAGTTCGGGTCCTCGAACAGGCGGTCCTGCGGCTCGGACAGGATGAACGCCACCGACTTCGACCGCTGGGTCGCCAGGCTGCGCGCGTGCGGGTTGATCACATAACCGGTCTGCCGGATGGCCTTCCTGATCGCGCTCAACGCCGGCGCGCTCACGTCCCGGCCGCCGTTGAGCGCCCGGGACACCGTGCCCCGGGAGACCCCGGCGACCCGGCCGACGTCGTCCATGGTCGGCCGTCTGCGCTGGCTCCTGGTCACCCCTTCATCGCTCCCGTCATCAGGTCGATCCGCCAGTACCGTTGCAGGGACAGGAAAAGCGCCACCAACGGGAGCACGGCCAACAGCGCGCCGGTGATCACCAGGTGGTAGAGCGCGGGCTGGTAGGTGCCCTGGTCGAGCATGGTCACCAGGCCGACGGTCAGCGGGAACTTCCGGTCGTCGCCGAGCATGAGGAACGGCAGCAGGAAGTTGTTCCAGATAGCCACGAACTGGAACAGGAACACCGTCACCAGTCCGGGCACCATCATCGGCATGGCCACCGCGACGAAGATCCGGAACTCCCCGGCGCCGTCGGTCCTGGCCACCTCGATGACCGAGTCCGGCACGGCCGCCGCGGCGTAGACGCGGGCGAGGTAGATGCCGAACGGGCTGACGATGCTGGGCAGCAGCACCGAGGCGTAGGTGTCGGCCAGCCCCACCTCGGCCAGCAGCAGGTACTGCGGCACGGCCAGGACCACGCCCGGCACGAGCACCCCGGCCAGCAACACGTTGAAGATCAGGGTGCGGCCGGGGAAGACGTACTTGGCCAGCGCGTAGCCGGTCATGCCGGACAGCAGCGCGGACAGCGCGGCGCCGAGGCCGGCGTAGAGCGCGGTGTTGGCCGCCCAGCGCAGGAACAGCCCGTCGCGGTAGGCGAACAGGCCGGTGATGTTGTCCAGCAGCTGGGTGCCCGGCAGGAACGTGGAGGTGCTGAACAGCTCCGCGCTGCCCTTGGTGGCCGCGACCACCACCCAGGCCACCGGCAGCAGGCAGTAGGCCGCGCCGATCAGCAGGACCAGCATCGGCAGCCGCGCGGTCCGGACCGGGGCCTGCCTGGTGGTCACCGCCGGGCGGGCGGTCACCGCTGTTCCCCGGCGAACGCCCGCCGGTTCACCAACCGCAGGAACACCAACGAGAAGACCAGCGTTGCCGCCGCGATCACGACCGAGGTGGCCGACGCCGAGTAGATGTCGCCGCGGGCGAACGCGTCGCTGTGCACCTTCATCAGCGGCGTCCAGGTCGAGGGCATCGCGTTGGTCAGCGGTTGCAGCGTGGTCGGCTCGTTGAAGACCTGCAACGTGGCGATCACCGTGAAGATGCCGGCCATGATCAGTGCCGGGGTGACGAGCGGGATCTTGACCCGCACCGCGATCTGCCACTCGCTGGCGCCGTCCAGCCGCGCCGACTCGTAGACCTCGGCCGGCACCGCGCGCAACGCGGTCAGGATCACCACCATGTTGAAGCCGACGCCGCCCCACAGGCCGATGTTGAGCACCGCGAACAGCAGCAGTCCCGGCTCCAGCAGGTTCGCCGGCATCGGCAGCGGGGTCAGCGCGGGCAGGTAGAGAAAGCCCCACAGCACCGTGGCCACCACGCTGGGCACCGCGTACGGCAGGAAGATCGCGATCCGGCTGAACCGGGCGAAGCGCACCTTCGGCCGGTCGAGCAGCAACGCGAACAGCAGCGCGAGGCCGAGCATCGTCGGCACCAGGAGCGCGCCGTAGCTGAGCACCCGCAGCACCCCGCGCCAGAACTCCGGGTTGGCGAGCGCCTGGCGGTAGGTGTCCAGCCCGGCGAACACCTCGGTGCGCGCGCCGACCCCGAGCCCCAGCCCGGACACCTTCGCCCGGTGCAGGCTCAGATAGATCGTGTACCCGATCGGCACCAGCACGAGCAGGGTGAACAACACGATCGCCGGCGCGAGGAACGCGTAGGGCACCGCGCGGCGCGCCGGCCCGGCCGAGGTCATCCGTCCGCTACCTGGAAGCCGTTCCGGCGCATGTCGTCCACAGTGGACTTGTGCATCTCGCTGACCGCGTCGGCGAACGGGGTCCGGTTGGTGATCGCCTTGCCGAAGGCGTCCTTGTAGGCCTGGTAGGTGACGTTCACGTTCGGACCCCAGATCCAGCCGACGGCCGAGTCGGCGATGCGTTTCGCCTCGGGGTAGAAGTCGGGCTGGTCGGGGAAGAACGCTGGCGGTTGCGCGAGAGCCGGCCCGGACTGCGCATCGCGCGCGGCCGGATAGAGCGAGCCGGCGGTGACCAGCGCCTCGGTCGCGACCGGATCGGAGTTCAGCCAGATCGCGAACTCGGCGGCGGCCTCGGCGTGCGGGGAGTCGGCCGAGACCGCGACCGACGAGCCGCCCCAGTTGCCGGTGCGGTGCTCCCCGGCGGTCCACTGTGGCATGGGCGCCATCGCCCACTTGCCCCTTGTCGCGGCCGCGAGGTCGGCCAGCACGGCCGGCCCCCAGATCGCGCTCGGCCAGGCGAGCACCGTGCCGTCGCCAAGCGCCTTGTTCCACTCCGGGGTGTACATCGGCTGGTCGTCGATGACGCCGTCGGCGACCAGACCGCCCCAGTAGTCGGCGACCTCGCGGGTCGCCTCGTCGTCGATGCCGACGGTCCAGGTCTCGCCGTCGATGTCCCACCACCGCGCGCCCGCCTGCTGGGCGAGGCCGGCGAACCAGCCGGGATCGTTGCTGGAGAACGTGGTCAGGTAGCTGCTGGTGGTCTTCGTGCGCAGCGCGGCGGCCGTGGCGGCGAACTCGTCCCAGGTCTTCGGCACGGTCAGGCCGTAGCTGGCGAAGAGATCCTTGCGGTAGTACAACATCATCGGCCCGCTGTCCTGCGGGATCGCGTAGACCGCCTCGGTGCCCAGGGTGACCTGGTCCCAGGCGCCGTCGGTGAACCTGGACCTCGCGTCGCCGACATGCGGGCTGAGGTCGGCGGTGACGCCGTTGCTGACCAGGGTCGGCAGCGCCTGGTACTCGGCCTGCAGCAGATCCGGCGCGTTGCCGGTCTTGGCCGCGGCGAGCACCTTGGTGACCAGCTCGTCGCCGCTGCTCTGCCGGCTGACCGTGACCTGGACGTCGGGGTGCTCGCTGTTCCACTTTTCCACGACCTGCTCGATGTTGGCCGCCCAGGCCCAGTAGGTGAGCTCGATCGGGCCGTCGGGCTCGGTGGCCTGCTCGCCGGAGGAGCAGCCGGCGAGCACGCTCGCGCAGGCGGTCATGGCCAGCAGCGGCCGAAGCAGAGCACGCATCACACGGCCTCGATTCGCGTCGTCGCGGTTGTCGAGAGGAACTGTGAGCGCTCACAGTTTCAGCGAGATATGCGAACCTGTCAACAGCAGAACTCCAGTGATACCAGCAAGATCAGCACTGTGAGCGCGCACAGCCCGCGCCCTGAGGAGGAATCGTGACCATCCATGGGCTCGACCGGATCGCCTTCGGCGGCGACTACAACCCCGAGCAGTGGCCACCGGAGATCTGGACCGAGGACGTCGCGCTGATGCGCGCGGCCGGGGTCAACCTGGTCACCGTCGGCGTGTTCAGCTGGGCCCTGCTCGAGCCGGCGCCGGGGTCCTACGAGTTCGGCTGGCTGGACCGGGTGCTCGACCTCCTGCACGAGGGCGGCATCGCGGTCGACCTGGCCACGCCGACCGCGGCGCCGCCCGCCTGGTTCGTCCACCGGCACCCGGATTCCCGGCTGGTCAGCCGGGAAGGACACCCGCTGGGCATCGGCGCCCGGCAGTCGTACTGCCCCAGCTCACCGGACTACCGCGCCGCGTCGGCCGGGATCACCGAGCAACTCGCCACCCGGTATGCCGGCCACCCCGCGCTCGTCCTGTGGCACGCGCACAACGAGTACGGCCAGGCCAACCCGTTCTGCCACTGCCCGAGGTCCGCGGCGGCCTTCCGCGAGTGGCTGGCGCGGCGCTACGGCGACCTGGCCGCGCTCAACGACGCCTGGGGCACCACGTTCTGGGGCCAGCGCTACGGCGACTGGGCGGAGATCGAACCGGCCCTGCTCACCCCGACCACGGGCAATCCCGCCCAGCAGCTGGACTTCCTGCGGTTCTCCGCCGACGAGCACCTGGCCTGTTTCCGCGCCGAGCGTGACATCCTGCACCGGCTGTCCCCCGGCGTGCCGGTCACCACGAACTTCATGATCGCCAACTGCAAGTCGATGGACTACTGGCGGTGGGCCGAGGAGGTCGACGTGGTGTCCAACGACCACTATCTCCTGGCGGAGCAAGAGGATCCGCACATCGAGCTGGCGATGGCGGCCGACCTGACGCGGGCGGTGGCCGGCGGCTCGCCGTGGCTGCTGATGGAACACTCCACCAGCGCGGTCACCTGGCAGGCGCGCAACATCGCCAAGCGGCCGGGGGAGTTGCGCCGCAACAGCCTCACCCATCTGGCGCGGGGCGCCGACGGGTTGCTGTACTTCCAGTGGCGGGCGGCCAGGTTCGGCGCGGAGAAGTTCCACTCCGCGATGCTGCCGCACGGCGGCACCGACACCCAGCTCTGGCGCGACGTGGTCGCCCTGGGCGACGCGCTGGCCGTACTGGACCCGGTCCGCGGCACGCCGGTGCACCCGGACGTCGCGGTCGTCTGGGACTGGGAGTCGTGGTGGGCACTGGAACTGGACTGGCGCCCGTCGGTCGACCTGGCCTACGTGGAACGGGTCGCGGCCTACTACGCGTGGCTGTGGCGGGCGCACCTGACCGTCGACTTCGTCCCGCCGACCGCGGACCTGAGCCGGTACCCGCTGGTGGTCGTGCCGAGCCTGTACCTGACCACGACCGCGGCCGCGGCCAACCTGACCGAGTTCGTCGAACGCGGCGGAACCCTGGTGGTGTCGTACTTCTCCGGCATCGTGGACGAGCACGACACCATCCATCCCGGTGGGCATCCCGGGGCGCTGCGCGCGCTGCTCGGGCTGACCGTCGAGGAGTTCCGCCCGCTGCGTGCCGGGGAGACCGTCGAGTTGGACAACGGCGCGACCGGTGACGTGTGGACCGAGCTGATCAGGCCACACACCGCCACGACCGTGCTCAGCTACCGCGACGGCCCGGCGGCCGGTGCGCCGGCGGTGACCCGCCACCAGCTCGGCGAGGGCACCGCGTGGTATGTCTCCACCCGGCTGTCCGGCGACGACCTCGGCGACGTCCTGCGCGACGCCTGCCTGGACGCGCGGGTCGATCCCCGCGACGATCTCCCCGCGGGCGTGGAAGTCGTGCGCCGCGGCGAGTTCCTGATCGCGATCAACCACACCGACGGCGACGCCAAGCTCCCGGCACTCGGCGTCGAACTACTCACCGACACCCCGTGCGAGGGTCTGTTGCGCGTGCCGGCGGGCGAGGTCCGGGTGGTGCGCACGGGCGAGGGCACCGGTCAGGGAGGCGGACAGACCGGGAACTGATCGACGTCCGGAATGGTGCGGTCCCATTCCTCGGCGGTGAGGTCCCGCGCGAGGGACGCACACAGTTCCTCGACGCTGGCTTCGGCGCCGGTGTGCCACAGGATGGCGGTCTGCTCGAGGCCGACGGACGCGAGAGTGCCGCTGTCCGGGCTGAACGCGATCGCGTCCACCTTGGCCGTGTGTCCGGTCAACTTCGCGGTGATGGCACCGATTCCGACATCCCACAGGGTGACTGTCCGGTCGTCGCTGGTGAAGGCGAGCAGCCGGCCGTCGGCGCTGAAGGCGACGCCGCTGGCCGCGTCGGTGTGTCCACTCAGGACGGCGGTCGCGCGCCTGCTCGCCACGTCCCACAGCCGGATCGTCCGGTCGATGCTCGCTGAGGCCAGGGTGCGGCCGTCGGGACTGAAGATGATGTTGCGCACCCACCCCGCGTGGCCCGGCAGGGTGTGGAGGTGGCGTTCAAGACTGACATCCCACAGCATCACCAGTTCGTCGTGCCCGGCGGTGGCGAGGGTCTGGCTGTCCGGACTGAACGCCACGCCGTTGACCGGGCCGGTGTGGCCGTCGAGCGTCGCCAGGTTGGCTCTGCGCTTGACGTCCCAGAGGTGGACCAGCCCGTCGACGGCACCCGCGGCCAGCAGCGAGCCGTCCGTGTTGAAGGCCAGATCGAGAACGGGTCCCTCGGGCCCGGTGAGCACGGCCACCCGGGTGAACCGGCGCGTGTCCCACAGGTCGATCGCCAACCGGTCCCCGCCCGCCGACGCGAGCAGTCGGCTGTCGGGACTGAAGATCACCGTGTCCATGGTCGCCGGCAGGATCGCGAGTGGCGCCCTGGTCCGCGCGTCCCACACCATGGCTCGCGTGCCGGTGGCGGTCACCAGCAGGCGCCCGTCGGGGCTGTAGGTGATGTCGCCCGTGCTGTCGGCGTCGCCGGCGAGGACCAACGACGGCTTGGCGGGGTCCCAGAGCACGACCTTGCGATCCTCGCCCGCGGTGGCGACGAGGCCGGTGCGGGGGTGCACGGCGAGCGCGTACACGTTGTGGGTCAGTCCGGTCAGCCGGGCTCTGGCGATCCGCAGCCGGGTGTCCCACAACATGATGGTGTGGTCGATGCCCGCGGTGATCAGCGAGCGGCCGTCCTCGGTGAACTCGACCGTTCTGACCTGGTCGGTGTGTCCGGTCAGGCGGGCCACCCCGACGCCGTCGGCGAGCCGCCACAGCCCGACGGTGCCGTCATGGCCCGCGGTGGCCACGAGGGTGCCGTCCGGGGAGATGGTCACGTCGGCGACCGTCGAGGAGTGCGCGTCGACGGTGCGCCGAACGGTTCCGCTCGGCAGGTCCCACAGGACCAACCGCCCGTCGTCGACGGCGATGGCGAGCGTGCGGCCGTCCTGGCTGACGGCCATGGTTCTGATCAGCGCCCCGGGGACGGTGGCGGCGGCGGTTCGCGTCCACCCGTTGGTTTCCCAGAACAGGATCGTGCCGGTGTCGTCGGCGGTGATGAGGGTGGTGCCGTCCGGGCTGAACACCATGGCGCGGACGCGACCATGGTGCCCGGTCAGGAAGGTGGTTCTCGTGCGTCGCGGGATGTGCCACACGGCAACGGTGTTGTCATCGCCGCCGGTGACCGCGTGTTGGCTGTCCGGACTCAGCGCCACGGAGCGCAGCCAGGCGTCATGGTCGGTCAGCCGGGCGATGCGTGTCCGGTTGGCTACGTCCCACAGGATGAGGGTGCGGTCGCGGCTCACGGTGGCGAGCATGTTGCCGTCGCGGGTGAACTCGGCCCTGGAGACCGCGTCGGTGTGCCCCAGGAGGTCGGCCTGGTAGGCCCGGCCAGCGGTCGTGCTCAGGAGCGCGCCACGCGCCTCGGCCGTCGGTGACAGCCCGAACGCGGCCGCGCTCAGCAGCGCCGCGGTGTCCGGTTGGGAGCTCCGCATCGCCAACGCCCGATCGGCGACCTGCCGGGACACGGCGACGTGGTGCATGGCGACCACGTCCGCGCGCTGCTGCCACGCGACGACGCCGAGACCCGTGGCGATCACCAACAGCACGGCGAGACCGGCGACCAGGTAACGCCGAACGTGCTTTCGCGCAACGGCCGCGGCGTGTTCGGCGGTCGCGTGCCGGGTGCTCGTGTCCAGGAACTCGCGCTCGACGGAGGTGAGATCGGGGTGCTGGTCGGTGGCCCATCTCCTGGCGAGCCCGAGCCGGGTGCCCCGGTAGAGCGCGCCGTCGTCCCGGTCGAGTGTCTGCCAGGTGTGTGCCGCCTCGGTGAGTTGGCGGTGGGTGCGGAGTCCACCACGGTCGTCGGCGAGCCAGTGGGCGAGTCGGGGCCAGGCGCGGATGAGGGCCTCGTGCGCGAGTTCGACGGTGGTCTCGGCGAGCGTGATCAGGCGTGCCGTGGCCAGTAGGTCGAGGAGTGCGTCGGCCGCCGGTGCCAACTCGGCACGGGACAGGCGTCGCCTGGTGTGCTCGGTGCCATCGCCAAAGGTGGTCAGCCGAAGGAACAGGTCTCTCGCCGCGCGCTGTTGATCATCGGTGAGTGCCGTGTACGTCCGCTCCGCCATGTCGGCCAGCGCACCGTCGATCCCGCCCGCCGCCTGGTAACCGGTCAGGGTGAGCGTGTTGCCCCGCCGGCGCCGCCAGGTCTCCAGCAGCGCGCGCGACACGAGCGGCAGCGCGCCTGGCTGCCCGGCCGCGTCCGCGGCGATCGCGGTCAGCAACACGCCTTCCAGCAGATAGCCGCGCTCGCGGGCCGGACTGATGATGGCCTGCCGTAACTCCTCCTGGCTCAGGGAGCCGACGGACACCGGGGTGTGCCGCATGGCCGTGGCGAGTTCCGGGTACTCGGCGCACCGGGCGGCGAAGTCCGCGCGAACGCCGAGCACCACCCGTACCGGGCCGGCCTGGTCGTCGGTGACGCGCGTCAGCATCGCGATGAAGGTGGCTCGGTCGGCTTCCTGTGCGCACCGCGTGAAAACCTCCTCGAACTGGTCGACGACCAGGACCAGCTCGTCCTCGGCGCCCGGAAACGCCGATCGCAGCATGCGGTCCATGCCGCGCGGGTCCGCCGTCAGTTCGGCGACCACCTGTTCGGCCGGCGCGCCGGTGATATCCGCCAGCCAGGTCGCGCACTCCTGGATCGGCTGCTGGCCGGGTGTCATGACAACGACCCGCGAGAGTCGCGGGGCCAGACCGGCGCGGAGTAACGACGACTTGCCGACACCGGACGCACCGAACACCGCGGTGAACCGTTGTGCCGAAATCTTCGCGGTCAGCTCGGCTGTCAGCTGTTCTCGACCGAAGAACAGGTTCGCGTCCGCTGCCTGGAACGCCCGGAGTCCCAGATAGGGCGCGTCCTCTTCGGCGGCAGCCGATGTCTGTTGGGTGACCACGGCGCGCCAGCGGGCCGCCCACTCGTCGGTTTCACCGCCGCAGGCCCGAACATAGGCCAGCGTCACGGCGAGGCTGGGCAGCCGTTCCCCCCGCGCGGCATCGGCGAGGGTCGTCGGTGAGTAATGTGCCCGCCGCGACAACTCGCGGTAGCCAAGACCGCCGGCATGTTGCCGAAGCTGTCGTAACCCAGCGGCGAAATCCGCCACCGGGCCACCTTCCGCGTTCAGCGGACGCTCTGGTCGTGGCACGGTCGTTCCCTCGGCTGGCCGTGCCCCGCATTGTCCTGGATCTGTTTGTTCGGTGTCCAGTCGCGGATGCGCCTGTTGGGGCGGGCGCGCGGCGAAGGGTTGGGACGGAGGTGGTTCACCGCCCAGGCGTGTCTGGTTCACCGCGATGACGGGTGTGGTTGGTTTCCCCAACCGATAGACCCCGTGACCGGTAAATCTCTACCAAACCGCATACGGAGGACTGATTGTCGCCGCGGTTTCGCTTCCGACGATTAGCCGACGCGTCCTATGTCTGGATGCTTCTCGGTGGGAACAACCGACTGATCGGCACCGCGCAGCTCGGCGCGCCGACCCTGCGACTGGCCGTGCTCGGCGCGGAACGGGCACGCGCGATCGCCCCCGGCGCCGACTTCTCCTTCCACGTCGCCGACGATCGCCAGTGGTACTGGCGGATGCACGACGACCGCGCCGCCGCCGGACCGCTGGTCGCCGTGTCGGCGTCGGGGTTCGCGCGGCGGTTGGACGCGCAACGGGCCTCCCGGCGTTTCCGCGCCGCCGCGACCGGCGCCCAGATCCAACTCGGACTCGTCTCCATTCCCGACCGGGTACGGGAACGGCAGGGGCCATCGCTCGGCCAGGCGGCGGAGAGATGACGGAGATGATGACCGTGACAGCGCGTTCGTGTCTCGTTCACCGCGTTGCCCGCGTCCGGCCATCGGGTACGTCTTCGCTGTCACCGGCGCCAGCACCCGGTACCGGAAAGGCCAACCGTTGACCGACCTGATCGACCGTCCCCGCAGGCTGCGGGTCGGCCGTACTCTCGGCGACCGCGTTTTCCGCGGCACCGCACGGGGATTCGGCACGCTGGTACTGCTGATCATGGGCGGTATCGGCATCTTCCTGACCATCGAGGCGATCCCGGCGTTCCGCGAGTGGGGTTGGGACTTCTTCACCACCGAGGAATGGAATCCGGAAAGCGGGACTCTCGGCATCGCCGCCGTGCTCGTCGGCACCGGCGTGGTCGCGCTGGTCGCGATGGTCATCGCGTTTCCGCTGGCACTGGGCACCGCGCTCTACATCTCCGAGTACGCCGCGCCGAGGGCCAAGCGCTGGCTGATCGCCATGATCGACCTGATGGCCTCGGTGCCCAGCGTGATCTACGGCCTCGTCGGCGCCTACCTGCTGCAGCCGGAGATGGTCTACGTCTCCCGCTGGCTGCACGACATGTTCGGCTGGATCCCGATCTTCGCGGTGGACACCGACCCGGACGCGGCGGTGTTCGCCCAGACCCGCTACACCGCGTCGGCCATGATCGCGGCGATCGTGGTGGCGATGATGGTGCTGCCCTACGCCTGCATGGTGATGCGGGAGGTGTTCGACCAGGCACCCCAGGGCGAGCGCGAGGCCGCCTACGCGCTGGGCTCCACCCGCTGGGGCATGGTCCGCTCGGTGGTGCTGCCCTTCGGCCGCGGCGGCATCATCGGCGGCACCATGCTGGCGCTCGGGCGCGCGCTCGGCGAGACCATCGCGGTGGTGCTGATCATCGCGCCGTTGTTCGAGATCAAGCTGCGCATCCTGGAGAACGGCGCGATCACCGTGCCGTCGCTGATCGCCACCCGCTACGGCGAGTCCGCTGGCCTGCAGCTGTCCGCGCTGCTCGCGGCGGGTCTGGTGCTGTTCGTCATCACGCTCATCACCAACAGCATCGCCGCGGTGATCGTGACCCGTAGCCGCAGCGGCGCGGACACCGAGATCTGAGGCCGGGATGACCACCACCCTCACTCCACACAGGACAGAACCGGAGCGACAGGAGGAGATCCGCCGCGACGTCCGGGGCCGCACGGTCGACGACCGGGTCGCCCCGCTCGGTGCCGCGCTGGGCGCGCTCGGGCTGGTGTCGCTGCTCTACGACCGGCTGCTGCCGCTGTCGGGGGTGCTCGGCTTCGTCGTCTGCTGGTACGGCGTGTTCGTCCTGCTCTACGCGTTCGTGTCCTGGTACCGCCATCCCGGGCCGGCGGTCGCCGACCGGGTCGCCGGGGTGCTGATCCGCAGCAGCGCGTTGCTCGTCGGCGGCGCGCTGGCCACCGTGATCGGCTACGTGTTCATCCGGGGCGCGCCGGCGCTGGGCCACCTCAACCTGTTCACCGAGGACCTGACCGCCGGCCCGCAGGACCCGCTCGACGTCGGCGGCGTGCTGCACGGCATCGTCGGCACACTGGTCCAGGTCGGCATCGCGATCACCATCACGCTGCCGCTGGGCGTCGGCTGCGCGGTGTTCATGACCGAGGTCGGCGGCCGGCTCGCGAAGCTGGTGCGCACGGTCGTGGAGGCGATGACCGCGCTGCCCTCGATCGTCTGCGGGCTGTTCGTCTACATCGCCCTGCTGCTCACGTTCGACGTGCAGCGCAACGGGTTGGCCGCCGCGCTCGCGATCAGCGTGATGATGCTGCCGATCATCGCGCGCTCGGCCGAGGTCGTGCTGCGGGTGGTGCCCGGCGGCCTGCGCGAGGCGAGCCTGGCGCTTGGCGCGTCGCAGTGGCAGACCGTGCGCAAGGTCGTGCTGCCAACGGCGCGGCCCGCGCTCGCGACCGCGATGGTGCTCGGGGTCGCGCGCGGCATCGGGGAGACCTCGCCGGTGCTGATCACCGCCGGCTACACCACGTTCCTCAACGCCAACCCGCTCGAGGGGCCGATGGTGTCCCTGCCGCTGTTCGCCTACACGCTCGCTCGCTCACCGGAACCGCTGTTCCAGACCAGGGCGTTCGGCGCGGCCGCCGTGCTGATGGTGTTGGTACTGCTGGTGTTCCTGCTCGCCCGGCTCGCCGCGTCCCAGCGGCGTGGCCGGTAATCGAAGGGGGAGAAGGAAAATGAGACGCATCGCCAGCTGGCGACGCGCCGTCGTCGTGGTCGCGCTCGGCGCGGTGGCGGTGACGCCGGTCGCGCCGGCCGCCGCGCAGCCCGCCTACGAGGCGATCACCGGCACCGGCTCGACCTGGAGCCAGAACGCGCTCGACCAGTGGGTCCAGGACGTGCGCCGCAACGGCATGACCGTGTCCTACTCCGGCGTCGGCTCCTCGGCCGGGCGCAAGCAGTTCGCCGACGGCCAGAGCGATTTCGGCGTCTCGGAGATCCCCTACCAGGGCCAGGGCGAGGACCAGCAGCCGGACAGCTCACCCAACCGGTCCTACGCCTACATGCCGATCGTGGCCGGCGGCACGTCGTTCATGTACCACCTGCGCGTCGGCGGGCAGCTCTACCGCGGCCTGCGGCTGTCCGGCCAGACGGTCGCGAAGATCTTCACCGGCGCGATCCGCAACTGGAACGACCCGGCGATCACCGGGGACAACAACGGGCGGCAACTGCCGAACAAGCCGATCGTGCCGATCGTGCGCGGTGACGGCTCGGGCACCACCGCCCAGTTCACCACCTGGCTGGACACCGAGCACTCCGGGATCTGGCGCGGCTACTGCGGTTGTACCAAGTTCACCTCCTACTACCCGGTGAACAAGGGCAAGGCGCCGCTGATGACCTCGCAGACCGGGTCGGACCGGGTGGCCGGCTCGGTCGCGTCGGCGGCCGGCGACGGGTCGATCACCTACGTCGAGTACTCCTACGCCACCGCACGGGACTTCCCGGTGGCCAAGGTGCTCAACCGCGGCGGGTTCTACGTCGAGCCGACGCACTACAACGTGGCGGTCGCACTGACCCGCGCGCGGATCAACCAGGACACCAACTCGCAGAACTACCTGACCCAGATCCTCAACGACGTCTACCGGTTCAACGACCCGCGCACCTATCCGCTGTCGTCCTACTCCTACGCGATCGTGCCCACGACCGCGAAGGGCGCCGAGCGGATCACCCCCGGCAAGGGCCGCACGATGTCGGACTTCATGTACTACTTCCTGTGTCAGGGACAGAGCGCGATGCCCGCACTCGGTTATTCGCCGCTGCCGGCCAACCTGGTGCACGCCGCGTTCGCGCAGGTGAAGAAGATCCCGCACGCGACGCTCAACGACACCGACGTCAGCAAGTGCGGCAACCCGACCTTCACCCCTGGCGATCTGAACAGCAACCGGTTGGTGAAGGAGGCGCCGATGCCCCCGGCGTGCGACCGGCAGGGCCAGGGACCGTGCGGGCCCGCGCAGGGCACCGGTGGTGGTGGCGGTGGCGCCTCGGGCGGCTCCGGTGGTGGCGCGGGCGGTGGTGGTGGCGGCGCGGCGGCCGGCGGCGACGCTGGCGGCCCGGCCAGCCAGGCCGTCGACCCGGAGACCGGCCTGCCGATGGACGCCGGCGGGGAGACCGACGGCTCCGCGCTCGCGGGCAGCGCGACCGAACTGGCCGCGTTCCGCTCGGACGGGATGTCCTCCGCGCTGGCCGGGCTGGTGGTGCTCCAACTGTTGCTGGTGCTGGTGGTGCCGCCGTTCGTGATCCGCGCGCAGCGCCGCAGGCGGGAACGCCGGTCATGACCAGGGGGAGTGCGCGGATGTCCGCGAGAATCGGCCGGTGGGCCAGGGCGGCCATGGTGGTGCTGATCGCGGCGGCGCCCGCGGTCGGCTCGGCCGTGCTGCCGGGTGGGTCGGCGCAGGCACAGCAGCTGTTCGCCGCCGAGGAGACCAAGGAGATCGTCAACGCCAGGACCGGAGCGCGACGTGACGCCACGGTCCGGGTCAGCCGGACCACCGGCCTGTTCAACCGGCAGCAGATCCTGGTCGACCTGGCCGGTTTCGTGCCGACCTGGAGCGCCATGCGCACCGAGAACACCGGGGTGAACATGGAGTACCCGGTGGTGGTGATGCAGTGCCGGGGCGACCAGCCCACCCCCCAGACGTGCCTGAACGAGCGGCGCAGCGTCTGGTACCCCGGCTACGACACCGCCGCGTCCCCGGACCTCGCCTCCCGGGCGCGGCAGGTGCGCAGCCCGGGCAGCGTCGTCGGCTTCCCCGGGGAGACCTTCTCCGCGCAGAAGGCGGCCGCGATCCGGGTCGAGCAGCTGGGTTTCGAGGCGGCGGACGGCATCCAGTACCTCTGGGAGGGGACGACCCACCAGGACACCGGCGCACCGCTGATCGACGAGCCGAAGCTCAAGAGCTTCCCGCCGACCGACACCGCGGACTCCGGCACCAGCATGGTCGCCACCCGCAGCGTCGCGATCCGCGAGGACGGCACCAACCAGTTCCTCTTCGAGGTCCGGCAACGGGTCTCCCAGCCGAGCCTTGGCTGCACCGACACCCAGGCCTGCTCGATCGTGGTCGTGCCGATCATGGACATGGCCTGTGCGCCCGACGCCCCGGCCGACTGCGGCGGCGACCCCAAGGGCGCGGCTCCCGGCGAGCCTGGTGGCAGCGCGGTGAACGACTTCCTCGGGCCACGCACCTGGTTCGCGCCGTCGAACTGGCAGAACCGTTACGTGGTACCGATCAGCTTCGCCCCGGACCCGGCCACCTGCAGCGTGTTCGACCAACGGCCACCCGCGCCGGTGTTCGGCTCGGAGCTGGTCGACGTCGCCCAACAGCGGTGGGGCAGCGCGTACTGCGCCGGCACCCGGCCGGCCGACTACCTGCCGCTGTACACCCAGGGCTCGGAGTACGAGGCGCGCCGCCAGTTCACCAGCAAGCTCGGGCCCAAGTACCGGCAGGACGCGATCGTCACCAGCCAGCCGGTGACCGACTCGCCCCGGCCGGTGGTGCACGCGCCGAGCGCGGTCACCGGCTTCGCGGTCGCCTTCGCCGTCGACGACGTGAACGGACGACAGGTCGAGCAGCTGACGCTGTCTCCCCGGCTGCTGGCCAAGCTGATCACCCAGAGCTACTCGCCGGGCCGGGTGCTCGACACCATCCGGGACAGCAGGACCTACTACACCGGCCAGCCGGTGTCGTCCTCGGCCGACGCGGCCAAGTACTACTGGGAACATCCGACGATCGCGCGCAACCCGCGCAGTGTCTTCGAGGACCAGGAGTTCCGCGACCTCAACCCGGACATCGACCTGCTCAACCGGGTCGGCGCGGTCGACGTGCGGTTCACCGGCGCGCCGCCGCAGGTGATCTTCCAGGTGCAGTCGGACGTCATGGTCGAGCTGACCAGGTACGTCGTCAGCGACCCGGCGGCGAGGACCTGGCTGGACGGGACACCCGACGAGCAGGGCATGGTCGTGAACCCGGTGTGGCGGGGGACCGGGTCCTTCGAGGCGCACTCGCTGCGCGACCAGGTGGTCCGGCCGCCGAGGCCGAGGGCGACGACCTGGTCGGAGACCCAGCCGACGCGGCTGCTGATCCCGGGCGCGGGCGACGACTGTGACGAGGTGTTCGGCACGGCCATGTTGACCAGGCTGGCCAACATCACCAACAGCGTCGAGACCGCCGCGCTGGCGCTGCTCGACCGGCGCGGCTCGGCCACCCCCGCGTGCTCGGCCACCGACATCCCGGTGCCCCAGCCAGCGCCGGGACAGCCGCCGCTCACCCCGCAGTACCCCGGGGACAACGTGCACCAGAACCGGACGTGGTCGGAGGCGAAGGTGCCGCCGGCCGACTTCGGGAAGCGGACCATGCTGTCGGTGACCTCGGTGCCGCACGCCCGGCTCTACGAGGTGCCCGTCGCGCGGCTGGTCAACGCCTCCGGCGACGCGGTCGCGCCGACCACGGGCACGATGGTGACCGCGCTCATGGCCGCCGTGCAGGACCGGACGACCGGCACCATCCAGCTCGACCACGAGCGGGTCACCGGCGGTGACGCCTACCCGGGCACCATGGTCGCGTTCACCGCCGCGCCGACCCGTGGCCTGGACGCCGCGACGGCCGACAACTACGCCGACTTCATCGAGTTCATGGCCACCGACGGGCAGCGGCCAGGTGACGGGTTCACCAACCTGCCGCCCGGCTACGACCCGCTGACGCCGAACCTGCGCCAGCAGGCGCTCGACGCCGCCCGCGCGGTGCGCGAGCAGCGCGGCGAGGTCCCGG
>NZ_BAAGXS010000076.1:0-38947 GCF_054779715.1 Actinophytocola sediminis
AAGCCAACTCAGATGTCACCTACTCGTGCAGCAGACCCGACATGGGTGATGCCATGCGCGGTGAAGAACGCGCGGGGCGCGGCGTGGCCGTGGGTTGGTGGTGCGGGACACTGGCCCGGTCGAGCAGGCCGGCGTCACCGTACTTGCCGTGACGGCTGACCCACTTGGACGCGCACTGCCGCGAGATCCCCATCTCAGCGGCAACATGCGCGATCGGACGCGTCCGGCACCGCTCGATCAGACGGCGGCGGCCTTCACGGACAACGGGGCATTACGGTGGAGCATCGGACGGGTCTTTCTGCTCGGCGAAGATCATGGTTTCGGCTCCGCCGACAGCGGCGTCGGACAGGCACCGTTGGTAGCGGCTGTGCACCCGAGCGGACAGGTGACCGCGGCCCGGACAGGCCGCGTCCGCCGCGGTAGTGCTGGCGTGGATCCGCACGAACTGTCCCCGGCGTGTGACCTGCTCGATGCAGAGGTCGGCCAGATGCGGAAGCGGCAACGTCAGATCATGATTATCACGCCGATGTCATGATCAACTATTGAGTCCAGTCCATGATCACCAGGGCGCCCTCACGGACTTTGTGCCAGAGCCAGTATTCACTGACACTTGTGGCGGCGCTGGCGTTGTTCCCCGAGGGGATCTCGTCCTCCACCATCGCGCGCGTCGGCTCGATTGTTGGGTTGGTCACGGTGGTGGTGATTTCGGTCGTCGATCGGAGTAGGTGGGCGGCTCTGGCTCGGCTTGCCGGTGAAGATGTGCCGCCGGCGCCAGCCGTGGTACCCACCGTGGCCGTTCGGCTGGGACGGCTCGGCGCAGCGTCGTAGTTGACTACTCGCGTGACGCATCGGGCACCGCCGAAACGGTGGCCGAGATCGAGGCCGCAGGCTCCCGCGCTATCGGCAGAGGTAGGTGGCCTGGTCGAGGGTGTTGCTGGGAGTTTGAGGTCGTGATGGTGAGCGCGCGGATTGTCCTGTGCGACTACTCGGCCGGATCCTTCGCGATGTGTGATCACGGCAGCCGGTGCCCTCGGTGATCGAGGCTCGAGGTGCGAATACTTGTGATAGCCACATTGATGATCATGTTCAGTGATACTGGTTTTGATGTTTGCCCGACAGGCATGGCGTATCCTCCTCGGTCACTGATGGATCGGTTGGGGGTTTCGTGCGCGATAGGGATCGACCTGGTCGGGTTGTGCGGTTCTGGCGGACGGTGGAGATGTTCAGTCCGCAGGGTGTGCCCAAGGTGACTGAGGTCAGTGTCGAGAGAGGTGGTGTTCTCGACGTCGGGCCGAATGAGCTCGCGCCGTGGGAGAAAGGCCATCCGCTCACGACGGCCCGTTTACCGAGCGACAGGACCTGGCAGTTCACTGTGTATGGCGGTCGGTATGACATCGGCGCCGCGCGCAGGGACCTTGTCAGTGTGTTCGGTTCGGACAGTAAGCCGGATGACGGCCGTTCCGGTGGTGATACCGCCTTGTTCGCGTTCACCCTGGATGCGGAGGGGCGGATGCTCGCGGACACGGCGGTGTTGTCGTCCTGTGCGTGGGCGGTCGGCAGGTTGCGATCGCGGGGTGCGGGAGATCCGACCTGGTTGGACGGGTTCGACGTGGAGGAGCGCGCTTTCAGTTCTGCGCTCAACAGGCTGGTGCCGGCGAAGCCACAGCGGACTGAGGCCGCGGGCGGGGGCGCGGGGAATGGGCTGGGAAATCACGCCAGAGGCGCGGTTCGGGAAGCGGTCACCGCTGCCGTGCAGGAGGCGGGAGTCGCGGTTGGTGCGGTGACGGCGTCGACGGTGGGGTCGGTCGCCGGATCGGTGGTCGGGGGCATCGCGGGCAAGGCGACGAGTGCGTTTGTCGGCACGTTTCTCACTCCACCCGGTCGTGGTGTGGCCGGGAACGGGACGTCGACGGCGGGTGCACGGCCGGTGGTGCCCCGGCTCCAGATCACGGGACGTTCGCTACACGAGTTCGTGGCGGACCTGGCGGTGGAGTTGAGTGTGGACACCGGGTTGCGGCCTGCCGGTGTGCGGGTGGAGTGCAGAGTGGTGTCGGTGCGGGGCGGCGAGGAGGCGGAACCGGCCTTCCTGAACAGCTTCATCGCCAACGATCTCGCACGGATCGAGACCGCCGTCCGCGTCGATGATCGTGGGGCGGCGTTGCGTGACTATCTCAGCGACGCCGAGGACATCTCGATCGATGACCGGGTCGACGTGCGTACCGCGCCCGCGGCGACGGTGTCGGGTGTGGCGCCGGAGCGCACACCAGCGGGACGGTGGCCGACGGCCACCGCGCGGCCGCTCGTGGTGAGTCAGCAGTTCGCGGTCAACCAGATCATGAGCGAGTTGGCTCCTGGCGAGGGTGTGTTCGCGGTCAACGGCCCGCCCGGGACGGGGAAGACGACCACGTTGCGGGATGTGCTGGCGGCGATCGTCGTCGAGCGTGCCGGACGATTGGCTGCGTTGCGAGATCCGACTGATGCGTTCACCAGTGTGCTGGAGAGAGTTCAGCTGGCGCCGAAGTACACGGCCACGGTGCGCGCAGTTCGGCCCGAGTTGACCGGTTTCGAGATCGTGGTCGCGACGGCGAGCAACGACGCGGCGGAGAACGTGACCGCGGAGGTCCCCGGCATCGCGGCGGTCGGTGGCGCGGAGGCGGACGCGCTGGCCGTTGACTACTTCACCGCCTTGGCGTCCCATGTGCTCGGCGGCGAGGCGTGGGGCATGGTCGCGGCCGTGCTGGGCAACATGAAGAACCGGGCCGCGTTCGTTCGGCGGTTCTGGTACGGCGACACCGTGCCCGGCAAGAAGGACACCGAGCCGGTCGTCGGGATGATGCAGATCCTGCGCGAGGTCCGCGAGAATCCCGACGGGGTCCCCGACTGGACAGCGGCGGTGACGGCGTTCCGAGCCGCGGAGAAGGAAGTGCGGCGGCTCGCCGCCGAGCGGCAGCGAGTCGCGGACCGGATCGACGAGTTCGCGCGCGTCCAGGCGGCGGTCCCCGGCATCAAGGCAGCGGTGCGGGACGCGGCCGCCAGTTGCGAGGAGATCCGCGATCTCGTGGCTACGCTGACGGAGGCACTTGAACGGGCAAGCAACGCCTTCCAGGACGCCGACGACGAACTTGAGCGCCATGTCGAACACAAGCCCGGCTTCTGGATCGTGCTCGCGACCTTCTTCCGCGCGGGCCGGCGGTGGAACACTGACTACGAGCGGTTGGCCGGGTTACGCGCCGAGACGAAGAAAGTGCGTGACGAGTTGACCGCTGCGCTGTCCTGGCGCAAGTCCGAACAGGCCGCGGCGCTGCTGGTGCGGCAGCGGTGCGAAAACAAGCTTCGGGACGCCGAACACGCCATGGCCGCTGCCCGGGTGGACATCGACGCGGCGTGTGCGCGGTGGCCCGGCACAGTGCCGTTCGGCGAACATCGTGAGGACGACGAGAAGCTCCAACTCAGCGCGCCGTGGGCCGACGAGGAGTTCACGGCCGCCCGCAACCAGGTGTTCCTCGCGTCGTTGCGGCTGCACAAGGCGTTCCTGCTCAACGCGGAGCGCATGATCCGAGGAAACCTCGCGGTGATTATCGCCTCTCTACGCACCCGGCTTCAGATCGGGAAGGAGACCCTGCTCGCCGCGTGGCAGGCGTTGTTCCTCGTCGTGCCGATGATCTCGACCACCTTCGCGTCGTTGCCCCGGTTGTTCGGCGGGCTCGGTCGGGAGAGCTTCGGCTGGTTGTTCATCGACGAAGCCGGGCAGGCGACACCTCAGCAGGCGGTCGGCGGGCTGTGGCGATCCCGCCGCGCGGTGATCGTCGGCGATCCGCGACAGCTCGAGCCGATCGTCACGCTCCCGTCCACCGCGCAGGACGCCATACGCGACTACCACCGCGTGGCCGAAGAATGGACACCGGACGGCACGTCGGTCCAGCGCGTCGCCGACCGGTTGGCCAGACACGGCACCTACCTGGCCGAGCCGGATGGCGAGACCACGGTCTGGGTCGGCGCCCCGCTGCGGGTACATCGCCGCTGCGACCACCCGATCTTCACCGTCGCCAACACCATCGCCTACGGCGGCGACCTCATGGTCTACGGAACCGCCGACCGCGACGCCTTTCCCGGCGAGAACCTCTGGCTGGACGTCCCGTCCGGACAGTCCCGCGGCAACTGGGTGCCAGCCGAGGGCCAGGCACTGGCCACCGTGCTCGACGAACTGGCCATGCACGGCGTGCAGAAGGAACAGATCCGCGTGATCAGCCCGTTCCGCGACGTAGTGCAGGGCAGCAAAGAGACCGCACGACAGGCCTTCGGACGCGCCTTCGTGAACAAGAACGTCGGCACAGTACACACCGTCCAGGGACAGGAAGCCGACGTGATCATCCTCGTGCTCGGGAGCGCCCCGGGCAACGAGCGCGCACGGGCCTGGGCCGCCGAGAAACCGAACCTGCTCAACGTCGCCGTCTCACGCGCCAAACGCAGGCTGTACGTCATCGGTGACCACCGCCGGTGGCGTGTTCAACCCTATTTCAGCGTGCTGGCGACAATCATCGAACACCGGTCAGCGCCGCTTCCCGAACCACATTGAATCACAAGAAAGCGTGGAGCTGGCCTGCTGTGCCGGGGTCAGCCTCACGAAGCGGATCTCAGGGTCTGCGCTTTCGGGTCGCACCTCTTGTTGCGGTTGGGTTCGGCGTCGTACAGGCTGCTGCGACGTAGATGCACCACTGCGTAGGTGTTGATGTGTCGGAGAGGCAGGGTCCGTCGAGTTGGTCGAAGATCGTCACCGGGATCGCGCGCCGGGCCGGGACGCCCGGGTTGTCCACACACCTTCCGCTACTTGCGGCTGACTGATCTGGCCCGTGCCGGCTGGAGCATCGGCGAGATCGCTCAATACGCCGGGCACGGCGACTTGTCCACGACGTTGAAGTACATCCACCTGTCCGGGCGAGAGCGGGCCACCAAGCAGCACAAAGCCACCCGCTCGCTGCACGCCGACCGCGAGCGCCGCCTCGCCGCGCTGGTGGAGGCATGGTGAACACGCTCACCGACGCCGAGCGCCAGGCGCTCGCGGTACGCGCCTACGACTTCTTCGCCAATGCCAACACCGGCTCGCCTGCGCCCGCTGCCCCTTCTACCTCCCAAAAACAATCCAGCGTCGGCCAATTTCTGACCGCCAAGGACGGCGTCGACCAAATGCTCGAACGCCTCACCCTCGCCGACGACGAACGCGCCGCCCTCGAAGGCGACCGCGACGCCCTTGCGGCCTTGGCCGACCGGCTCGCGAAGGTGCCCATTCCGGCCGGGCCGACTCCAGAGGAACTCGGTACCGACCGCGCCTTCGTCTCATTGACCGCAGTTCAGGACAGCATCACGGGAGAGAACGCGTGATCAACCAACTACTCATAGACCGTCGCCGCCCGCATCGCGTTCTGAACGACCTCCCAACCGTTCCACGGGATCGGGACACCTCGATCGGCGTAGTAACCATCACAGTCCGCCAGCCAGGCAGCCAACGACTCCAGGTAGTCCGGAAGCGAGTGGTTGTCCCAGTTCGCGGGTGGGCCGGCGGACCAGTCCGCCACCAGTGCACGCACCGTCGCCACGAGCCGTTCCTTATGACGCACCGCTGGCGCCGACGGGCAACCGGGAACCCCGCAGTCCTCGTCAGGATCCGCGTTCGTATCGGTCATCCCGTGCTCGAACTCGTAGTGGAAACACACGTAGTGCATCCGTTCGAACATCTCGTAGTTGTCCCGGCCCGACCGCACTGGCCGCCCGCACCGTCGACACGTCGGGTCACTGCTGCTGTCATCAGGCACCAGCAGATCATCGCAGATCAAGACGTGCTGGTCAGCTTGAATACCGCAGACCTGCCGCACGCCCACCCATGGGAAAGCCGGTCGCCTACCGACAACCGTTGCCTGATATTCGCAATGAACTTGCCCGTTCCGCGGCAACTCGTACTGGAACCGATCTCCGAGGCCGACTTCGAGCCGGTCTCGTATGGGTTCCGACCGAACCGGTGAGCCCAGGACGCGATCGCTGAGATCCATCATTTCGGCACCCGTGGCTATCAATGGGTGTTGGATGCTGACATCGAGCGTGCTTCGACCGGATCGACCACGCGGCCCTGATGGACCGGGTGCGTGACCGGGTGAAGGACAAACGCGTACTGGCGTTGGTCAAGGCGTTCCTCAAAGCCGGGATCCTTACCGAGCTTGGCGAGAACACCGACACTCTGACGCTGATTGATCTGGCATGGTATGCGTCACCATCGTCAGGGGGAACAGCCGTGAGCGACGGGCCCGGCAGCGGCACGGTTGGTGTGTGGTCGGTGCCGGTGATCCAGGACGTGCTGGAACGTGCCGGCGCCTTGGGGCGCGGGCAGCGGGTCGCGGGGGTGACCGTCGAGCAGTTGGCTGGGTCCGGTCTGGTGGGGCAGGTGCGTCGGTTGCGGGTTCGGTACCACGGGACATCGGATGCGGGGCCGTCGTCGCTGGTGCTAAAGGAGTGTTCGTCCGCGTTCGCGGAGAGTGTGGAACTGGCCAGGGTGGAGGTGGGCGCCTACCAGGTGGGTGTCGCGCGCCTTGCCGGGGTGGACGTGCCGAGGATGTACTCCCTCGACGCCGATGGGCATGACGGAGGCCAACTCCCGTGGCTGCTCATGGCCGATCTGGGTGACGACGGTTTTGTGCGGCAGATCGACGGGTTCACCGATGAGCAGGCCTTCCGCGCGGTGGTCGAGGTGGCCAAGCTGCATGCGCGGTGGTCCACCCAACCACCGCCGGCGGCGGAGTGGCTGCGAACGCCGGTTGACTCGCTGGTCGCGGCCTTCTGCCGACGGTGGATGCGTTCCTACACCGAGGACTGGCCCGAGGTGCTCGGGCCCGTGCCGACGTTGTTGCGAGACGGTTTCGACGGGGTGGCCGCTCAGCTGGCCGATGCGGATCGCACAGTCGCGCACGGGGATTTCCACAGCCAGAACATCCAGCTCACTCCTGACCGGTGCACACTGATCGACTTCCAGTTCGTCCAGCACGCGAGCGGAATGCTTGACGTGGCTCGGCTGCTGGCGACCAGTCTCACGACCGACGTGCGCCGCGCGATCGAGCATGATCTGCTGCGGGTCTATGTCGACACGCTGGGATCGCTGGGTGTCAACGACTTCGACCTCGGCCGGTCCATGGTGGCGTTGCGTGCCGGGTTGTTGTGGAACTTCAGCACTCCGCTGGCGCTGCACCTGGTCACCATCCAGACCAGAGGCACCCGCTGGCCGCGGCGCCTGCCGATTTTGGAGCGATGTCTGAGCGCGGCCCAGGACTGGGACGCGCTCGAGTTGCTGCGGTGACCCGGGTGGGTGCGGCTCGGGCCGCCGCAACCGATTGGGTCGAGCGGAACGTGGCGAGGCTGCCCTGGTTCCACGGGGCCTATTTCGCCGGCTCGACCGTAGGACTGCCCGACCAGGCGGAGCTGCCATCCACCTCGGACATCGACGTTGTCATCGTGAGCAACGTGCCCAAACCTCCGGCCAAACCGGGGAAACTGCGCCACGGGGGAGTGCTGGTGGAGATCAGTTGCCGGCCTTGGCAGCGGATCGTGGTGGCCGAGGATGTGTTGGCCTCGTACCACCTTGCGGGCGGCTTACGCACCGACACCGTGATCGCCGATCCCACCGGGGAACTGCGCAAACTTCAGCACGCGGTCTCCTGCGGGTTCGCCGAGCGGCGATGGGTGCGTGCGCGCTGCGCCGACGCACGGCGCCGCAGTGAGGCCCTGCTTCGTCGTATCGACCCGGCGGCGCCGTGGCACGAGCAGGTGACGAACTGGTTGTTCGGCACCGGCATCACGACGCACGTGTTACTGGTCGCCGCACTGCGCAATCCCACGGTGCGGCTGCGTTACAGCGCGGTGCGCGACCTCCTCCAGCGCACCGGCCACACGGAATGGCACGAACGGTTGCTGGCCATGCTTGGTGCCGACCGGTTGACGGAAACAACGGTCCGACGGCACCTCACCGACCTCGCCGAGGTGTTCGACACCGCGGCCGCCCTGGCACGCACACGTTTTCCCTTCAGCGCCGACATCACGCCAACGGGTCGGGTCATCGTCGTCGATGGCGCACGTGAGTTGATCGACTCAGGTCACCCGCGACGACCCCGGTGATGTTGGCGTACGACAGTCCATGTCGGACCAGGAGGAGTTCGCGTCTGGTAGGACCGGTCACGACGCGATCTCCGCGGTGACGGGCGCGGCGAACAGGCTGGGGATGTGGTCGAAGTCGGCGTCCAGTCCACGGGTGAACCGGTGGTGCACATGGGAGAGCACGGAATCGAAGAGCTGCGTGGGTATCTGCGCGCCAGCCGCGATGAGCTCGTTACGGTGTTGTTCGAACGCGGTGAACCAGTCCCGGTACCGGCGGACCTGCCGGTCCTGGCTCGGCCACCGCTCGTGAATGATCTGCCGCGCCACCGAGAAAGGGCTTGGTACCTCCCGCTGGGCCGCGCGCGGGCTGCTCGCCATGGACCCGGCTCTTACCGACGCCAGCGGAATTTGGGTGCCGTGAAGACTAGTAGCGTGTCGCGGCTAACTCTTGGGGATCACGTTGACCTGCCAGTGCGACGCCAGGACGGCGGCCCGTCCCGAATCGATCGTCATGCCACGATCTTGCCGCAGTCCGGCGTCGCATCACGATGTCATGGCTGGGCGTCGAGCCATTCCGCGAAGGTGGGCCCGCCAGCTTGGCGTGCGCACCGGGCAGGAGGCCGTCGCCCGTGGCGTACTCGGCGTCCGGCATGGCGATGTCGTCGACGTCGACGACCGTGACGCCCGCCAGGTTGTCCCGCTCGTGCACCTGCGTGGCGCACGAGACCAGGGTGGGCCGATGAGGCGGCTCAGGGTTCGAGGTCGGTCACGCCCTTGCCGGTCCGGATGTCGAACGGCACGGACGCCTGGTCGTGCGTGATCAGCCAGCCCTCGGCGGTCCTCCGGAGACCGAGGGTGGCGCGCACCCACATCCCGTTCGTGGTGGTGCCGTCCCGCAGCGTGCCGCTGAGCCTGCCGAACCCGTGCGCGAACGCGACGTCCCCGCCCACGGTGACGGCCAGCTCACGCAGCTCGTACTTCACCTCCTGGAAGAACGTGAACACGTTCGTCCAGTTCCTCAGCTTCGCCTCGACTCCCACGTGCTCCAGCGGCGGCTCGACGTCGAAGGACACGACGTCCGTGGCGTAGAGCCGCCGCAGGGTGTCGAGGTCCTTGGCCTGGATGCCCTCGACGATTGTTCCGATGTGCTGCCCGATCTCGATCTCGTTCCGGTCCATGCCCCTATGACGAACCAGCGCCACGAAACGTCAGACGGCCTGACGATCGGGGGCGCCGTCTCGTCGGAACGGCGAGGGCACCGACGTGAGGAGCGACCATGACCGACCCGCCGGACGCGGGGTGCGCGATCATCAGCGAGCGGCGCCACCTGATCAACCTCGCCTACCGGCTCCTCGGGTCGGTCGCCGAGGCCGAGGACGCCGTGCAGGAGACCTACGCCCGGTGGTACGCCATGTCCCGGCGGCAGCAGGAGGCGATCGCCTCGCCCGGCGCGTGGCTGACGACCGTCGCGAGCCGCGTCTGTCTCGACGTGCTCGGCTCCGCGCGGGCCCGGCGTGAGCGGTACGTGGGGGAGTGGATCCCCGAGCCGCTGCCCGACCACACCGAGTGGGCGGGCACCGTGGCCGACCCGGCCGACCGGGTCACCCTGGACGAGTCGGTCAGCATGGCGTTCCTCGTCGCACTCGAGGCGATGACACCCGCCCAGCGCGTCGCGCTGGTCCTGCACGACGTGTTCCGGTACTCCTTCGCCGAGATCGCCGGGATCACCGGCCGCACGCCCGCGGCGTGCCGGCAGCTGGCCTCGTCGGCCCGTCGCCGGGTCCGCGACACGCCCGCGGCGCCCCCGGCCCGGCGGGCCCGGCTCGTCCGGGAGTTCCGGCTGGCGTGGGAGGCCGGTGACATCGACGCCCTCGTCGCCCTCCTCGACCCCGACGCCGTCGCGATCGCCGACGGTGGCGGGTTGGCCAGCGTGATCTCCCGGCCGAACACGGGCGCCGAGCAGATCGTGGCCTCGCTGGTCCACATCGAGGACCGGCTGCGCACGATGACGTTCCTGGAGCGGACGGTCAACGGCGAACCCGGGCTGATCGCTCAGGTGGACGGCGTCACCGTCACCGTCTACTCGTTCGAGGTCCTCGGCGACCGGATCACCCGCATCTGGGCCGTGCGCAACCCCGAGAAGCTCCGTCAGTGGACGACCGGCTGACCGGTGCGCCAGTCCCACTCGGTGAGCGTGGTGCGCATCAGCCGGGCGGCGGTCGACAGGTGGTGGCCGGCACCCCAGGACAGGGTGACGACGCGGTGGCAGTCCGGGCTGTCGACCGGGAGCCAGACACCGGGGATCTCGGCGGCGAGGCGGCGGGGACGAAACCGACGCCCAGCCCCGCGCCGATCAGGTCGGCGATGGCGCGGTGCTCGTCGACCTCGCAGACGATCCTCGGGGTGCGGCCACGCGCGGCGAAGAGCCGGTCGAGCAGCCCGCGGCCCCGGTGCCCCTCGCGGGCGGTGATGAAACGGCTGGTCGGCGAGGTCGTCGACGCGCACCGACGACCGGCCCGCCAGCGGGTGATCACGCGGCACTCCGGCCCGCGACGACAGCCGTGTCCCGGACACGCTCGCCACCGACTCGCCGACGTGGCGCCGGCGGGACGCCGTCCGAGTGCGTGACCTGGCCTTCCGCGTGGGCCGGCGACACGGCGGCCGCGGCTGGCTGATCGATGGTCTGCCCTTCGACCCGGCCCGCACCGACGTCACCACCTTCCTCGGCGACGTCGAGGTGTGGCGGCTGATCGCCGACGTCCACCACCCCGTCCACCTGCACCTGGTCGGCTTCCGCGTGCTCCCCCGCGGCGGTGGCCCGCCCCTGCCGCACGACGCGGCCGGTGTGGGTCGCGCCGCTGGGAGCGGCTGCGGTTGATTTGTCGATCGTCGGGCTTTGCTGGGTACTCGGCATCTGGCGCTCAGCGGTGCTCCTGTTGAGGTGTTGAGGCTGGCGCGTCGGTTGTTGATCTTTGCGAGTGTGGTGGCGCTGAACGTGGCGGACCGCTTGTCGCCGGGGAGTACGGCAGGGCGGCTTTCGCCTCGGTGGGTCCTTTCTGTTGATTGGTTGGTGCGGAATATCGGTGACGGGCACTCCCGGCCGTTCTCTCGTCGAGGAATGCCGAGGGCAAGCGGATCGAACAAGGAGGTGACCAGAGCCTGGCGCCTGACCATCCGCTGAGTCCATGGCCAACGGTGGTGGAGTCCGCTTCACGAGCGGGCGCCACCACCGGCGGACTCGGACGTTGTCAGACCTGCCGCAGCGTCACTACTGGAATGACCCGTCGGGTGCTTGCCTGGTAGCCAGCAAAGGCCGGCGCCCGCTCGACCACTTCGGCGAAGAGCCGGTTCCGATCCCGAGGTTCGGCGATCTCCGCGACCGCGTGGTATCGGTCGATTCCGTTTGCGCTGCCGACCTCCACGGTGACCTCAGGGTTCTTGCGAATGTTGTGGTACCAGTTCGGATGGGTGTCCGCGCCGCCCTTGGACCCGATCACCACGGTGGCGCCATCCAGTTCGATGGCCACCAGCGGCACGGTGCGCCGCTTGCCCGTCTTCGCGCCGGTGGTGGTCAGGAGCAGCATGGTGGAGCCGGCGAACGGGCCACCCACCTTGCCGTCGTTGGCCAGGAACTCCTCGACCACGCGCTCGTTGAAGTCCCTCATGTTGGCCAGGAAGTCCTCGACAACGCTCTTGTTGTAGTCCAGCGGACGGGACGACTGTTCGGCGGACATGAATTCCTCTCCGGGTGGCATGGGCATTCGTGTGTCCCCGTTTCTCGCGCTCCTGGTAACCCCCACGTCCCGGGCCTGCGTCGAATAGCGTTCCCCTCGGGCACCTTAACACCGCATTGATTGCGGCAGCAACGATACCTTTCGCTGTGCAGGATTATCGGTGCATGCGCGCGCCCTTGAGCACCTTGTCCACGACGTTACGGGGTCCGTGCACCGCCAAACCGACAAGATCCAGCTGATCGCAGGGACCGGCGCGAACGGCGGCCCGGTTGTCACGATCGTTGCCGGTGACGAACAGGTCGGTGGCGTAGTGGCCGGCGAGGTCGGTGACCAGCTCACCCACCAGTCCGTGTCCTCGATCCGTACCCCGGTCACCGACCGGGCCTGGCGCTACCTACCGACCAGCTACTTGCTGTGCACCCGAGACCGCGCGATCCACCCTGCTGCGCAGGCGGTCATGTCCGCACGCTGCGACCAGGTGCACCGGCTCCGCCCGGTGCGCGCATTATTCTCGTACTGGTGACGAACCGGCGAGCGCACGAAATAGCCGAGGAACCGGGACATTTTCTGTCGGCGCGACGCGCCTGCGTGCGCGGGCGCCGCGTGCGGAACCTGATCAGCTCCGTCGTTCGAGTTCTGCTGTCGATCGGCGTGCTGACGGTTACCATCATCAGCAGAGATCCGTTTATCATAATTTTTGGGATCATTTTCTTTGCGGCGGGATTATCTTCTGTAGTCGCAGTGGTGCGCGAGCTGGTCGATATTCGCAGGACGCGGCGGGCATGGAATCGTGCGGCGAGCGGCGACGTGCGGGAGGTGCTGGTCGGGATCGCGTTGCCATGGGTGCGGATGACGGCCGACCATCCGGTACACACCGTCGTCGTCCCCGAGGCCGGACAGGCGCGGTTCGTTCGTTTCGCGGTAACCCACGAGAATCCGCGACTGGCCCCTGGACCCGTCGAGGTGGACCTGTTCGACCCCGAGAAGGTGCGTGCCCCGGCGCGACTTCGCCCGTCGAACGGGCCGGTGGTCTGGGCGTTCGCGAAGCGGAACGGAGGCCTCGCGCTCACCGGAAAACCGTGGAACCTCGAGGATGGCTGGCAAACGTCGTGGCGGGACGACTGGCCGGACTACATCGAGCACACCGACCCCGAATTCGACGGCTATTCCAAGTACCGCAGTGGTCGTGGCGGATTCGGCGACGGCGACGGGGATGGTGGCGGCGGGGAGTAGCTCGACAGTTCTGGGCACCCACGTCCGACCCCGATCCGCGACGGCGAGATGGGCGGCCTTGCTCATCGGCGTCAGCCACTACACCCACGCCGCCCTGCTGCCCTTGATCCCCAGGGACCGGTGAACCGGTGGCTGAGTTGCCGCGGGGCGGGCAATGCGGGCAGTGACACCGCCGCCGACCACGTCCTGGTGCTCCAGCAGGCGCTGGGGCAGGTCCCCGGGCAACTGCGACAACTCGACGAGCAGGGCCGCATGGCGGTGCTGGTGCGCACCGACGCCGCTGGCACCACCCAGGAGCACCGCCTGACCGATTCGTCGATGCGCGGAAGATCGGCGAGTGGGTCACAGGACGCAGCGGGTGCCTTCGGGCGGTGTCTTCAGCTCGACCAGGTATGCGAGGACGGTGTCGTCGATGCACGCGTTGCTACCGACCAGTGAGACGCCGTGCTGCTCGCCCTCCACGGTCAGCAGGCTGCCGCCGAGTGTTTCGGCCAGGTCGACCCCGGCCTGGTACGGAGTGGCCACGTCCCCGGTGGTCGACACGGTCAGCGTCGGCGGCAGGTCTGCGCCGCCGGTGAGCCAGGGGCCGGTCCTGGACGGCGGCTTCGGCCATGCCGTGCATGCGTGGTGGCTTTGCTCCACCGGCCTGCCGTCGTCCAGGATGGGCGCGGCCTGGCGGATCCGGCGGAGCAGCTCGGTCTGCTCGGCCGGCGTGCGGCGGGGCCAGTCCATGCACCGGAACGCGATGAAGCTGTCGAGCAACCCGTTGTAGCTGCCGTCCGGTTCGCGGCCGGTCATCTGGTCACGCAGCGAGAGCAGGGTGTCGCCTTTGCCCGCTGCCAGTTCGGTGAGGCCGTCGATGAGCTGGGGAGCCAGAGCCTCGGCGCGCAGCCCTGCCGCCGTTGCGGTGGTGGCGTCGGCGTAGTCCAGGCCGCGGCCGTCGGTGGTCTGCGCGGGCCGGTCGAGCAGCGGCCGTGTCAACGCCTGGAACCTCTCGGTCGCGCGATCCGGTTCGGTCCCCAGTGGACAGTCCGGGGACTTCGCGCATTCCTTGGCCAGCCGGTCGAAGCCCTCCTGGCCTGCCGTGGCTTGCGCGATGGTCATCTCGACCGGGGTCTTCTCAGGGCTGACCGCACCGTCGAGGACCAGCGCGCGTACCTTGTCCGGGAACGCCTCCGCGTAGACCCCGCCCAGCTCCGTCCCGTAGCTGTAGCCGAGGAAGGTCAGCTTCTCGTCGCCAAGGACCTCTCGCAGCACGTCCATGTCCCGCGCGGTCTCCCGGGTGCCGACGCTGGTGAGTGCGTCCTCCCCGCCCGCGCTCTTCGCGCACCGCCGCATGATCTCGCGGGCCTGCTTCTCGCTGGCGGCGCCGTCGATGTCCAGCGCGTTGTCGACCCCCGTGATGCGATCGTCGTCATCGGCATCGGTGAAGCAGTCCAACTGGGGCGGCGACGCGCCCACCCCGCGGGGATCGAACCCGATGATGTCGAACCGCTGCCCGAGTGTCCCCTTGGTCCACAGTGGATTCGACGAGGCCATTACGGCCACGAAGTTCATCCCCGAACCGCCGGGACCGCCCGGGTTGACCAACAGCGACCCGATCTTGTTGCCACTGGCCGGGATTCGCAGCATGGCGACCTCGCCGCGAGCCCCGTCCGGGTTGTCGTAGTCCAGCGGAACCTGCACCCGCGCGCAGTCCAGGCGCTCGTTGGCGAACAGCTTCTCGTCGGTGGGCGTCGTCGCGAAGGGACCGCACGGTTCGAACGCGACCTGCTGGTCGCGGAACTCGGTCAGGTCCGGTGGCGATGCGCCTGGCGGGGGTGGTGTGGTGCAGGCGCCCGCGATGGCCAGCGACGCGGCTCCCACGACGAGCAGTCTCGAGCGTGTACGGAACACAGGAACTCCTTGGTAGCTGTGGGTTTGCCGCATCGACGCTACGGCCGCCGGTCGTTCACACGGATCCGTCGATGGGCTCGGAACGCCTGACCGAAGTCGGAGCCGGACCGCCGTCTTCGGTGGGAGGTAGCGGGGCGGTGGCCTGTCTAGGCTCGGCACCGTGAACGACACAGCGGACAGCCGGCGCCGGGACCGGGTCGCCGACGGTGGGCTGGTCGTGCTCGCGGTCCTGGCCGGGCTCACGCTGGTCTTCGCCAGGCGGGAGATCGGGCCGGCGGCACCCGGCTGGCTCATGACCGCCGACATCGCCGCCGGAGCACTCGGCTGTCTCACGCTCTGGTGGCGACGCCGTTACCCGACGGTGCTGGCCGCCGTCCTGGTGGCACTGCCCCCCTTCTCCGAGACAGCCTCAATCCCGGCGCTGGTCATGTTGTTCACCGTGGCCGTCCACCGCTCGACGCGGACCGTCGTACTGCTCGCAGTGGGCAGCTTGCTCACCCACATGGTCTACCTGGTGTTGCGGCCGATACCCATGGTGTCGATGTGGGTGCTCGTCTCGTGGATCCTGCTGGTGCACGTCGTGGTCGTCGCGTGGGGTCTGCTGCGACGCGGCCGTCGCCAGCTCATCGCGTCGCTGCGGGAACGGGCCGTCGCGGCCGAGGTCGAGGCCCGGTTGCGCACCGAGCACGCCAGGCTCGAGGCCCGCGAGGCGCTGGCCAGGGAGATGCACGACGTGCTCGGTCACCGGCTGTCCCTGCTCACCATCAACGCGGGCGCCCTGGCCTACCACCGCGCCGCCACGGCCGAGGAGACCCAGCGGGCCGCGGAGTTGATCCGGGAAAGCGCCCACCGCGCGCTCAAGGACCTGCGCGAGGTCATCTCGGTGCTGCGCGCCCCGGACGGTGATGTGCCGCTTCCCGGCGTCACGGACATCGCCGAACTCGTCGAGGAAACCGCTCGCACCGGCACCGACGTACGGCTGCGCGACGAGCCGGGCGTGTGCACCGGCGCCTGCGCGGTCTCGGCAGCCTTGGGCCGCACCCTGTACCGGTTCGTGCAGGAGGCACTGACCAACGCGCGCAAGCACGCTCCCGCCGCGCCGGTCGTCGTCACGATCACGGCCGAACCCGGCACGCACCTGAGCGCGGAGGTCGTCAACGAGGCGCCACCCGTGCGCCCCGCTGCGGCACCGGCTGACTCCGGGGTGGGGCTGCGCGGCCTGGCCGAACGGGTCACGCTTGTCGGCGGCGACCTCCGGCACGGCCCGACCCACACCGGCGGCTGGCGGCTGGCGGTCCGGCTACCGTGGTCGACGTGACCGAGGAAGCACCGGGCGACGCCCCGGCCATCGCGGTGCTGATCGCCGACGACGATCCGGTCGTGCGCTTCGGGCTGACCATGATGCTGCGCGGTGCCACCGACCTGCGGGTGGTTGCCGAGGCGTGCGACGGCGGTGAGGCGGTCGAGCTGGCCGCCCGCCACGCACCCGACGTGGTCCTGATGGACATCCGCATGCCCGGCACCGACGGCATCACCGCCACCGAGACCCTCCGCGCCCGCGGCGACGCGCCCCAGATCGTCGTGCTCACCACCTTCGACTCCGACGACCACGTCCTGCGCGCCCTACGCGCGGGCGCGGCTGGTTTCCTGCTCAAGGACACCCCGCCCGAGGAACTCGTCGTGGCCATCCGTCAGGCCGCGCAAGGCAAACCGGTGCTCTCGCCCGAGGTCACCCGCCGCCTCATCGACCGCGTCGCGGGCGCGGAACCCGGACGCGACGCCCGCGCCGAAGCAGCACGCCGTCGCCTGGACACCCTCGCCCCGCGCGAACGCACCGTGGCCATCGACGTCGGCGCCGGGCGCTCCAACGCCGAAATCGCCGCTCGCCACCACCTTGGCCTGGCCACCATCAAGACCCACGTCTCGGCCATCCTCGCCAAGCTGGACCTCGACAACCGCGTCCAGATCGCCCTACTCGTCCACGACGCCGACCTCGACCCCCAAGCGTGAACCGACCCGCCCCGGGCTACTGCTCAGCGGGTGCTTTTCAAGGCCGCGCCCGAAGATCGTGCCCATGCCCGAACAAGACCGAGCCCAAGCCATCGCCGTCCTGGCGCGTTGGTTCGCCGAACCGCTCAACGCCGGCCGTCGCGGGCTTCCGCCATCCCGACTAGGCACCGACTGCGGCCCCGCTTGGCTTCGCGGAGGCACTGGCATGACCGATTTCCTCGGTGAGCAGCCGCCTACCGGGCCGAGATCTTCATCGGCAACCCGCCCGCCGGGGCCATGACGACGCCGAGATGCGTTCCCACCTCGGCACCGGGCAACAGGTCCGCCCGGAACCGACGAGCCAGGACGGCCGTCGCCAAAGTGATCTCCAGCATCGCGAAGCTCATCCCGATGCAGATCCGTCGGCCACCGCCGAACGGCAGGTACGCCGTCCGCGGTCGACCCTTGTCGTTGCCGGGCAGGAACCGTGTCGGGTCGAAGCGGTCGGGCTCCGGCCACCACTTCGTGTCCCGGTGGTTCACCGGAGGGATCACCATCACGCGGGAGCCCGCCGGAATCCGGTAGCCGTGCACCTCGTCGTCAGCCATCGCCGTGCGGTCAAGCGCCCACACCACCGGGTGCATGCGCAGTGTCTCGCTGACGACCGCCCGGGTCCACTGCAGGCGGTCGGCGTCGGCCGCTGTCGGCATCCGGTCGCCGAGCACCTCGTCGACCTCGGCCTCCAGCTTCTCCCTCGCCTCGGGATGGGCCGCCAGCCGATACCACAGCCACGACAGCGTCAGGCCCGTCGTATCCTGTGCGGCGAACAGGTAACCGGTGGCCTCGTCGCGAATCTTCTGGCGGGACAGGGGCGCACCGGTCGTCTCGTCACGGCTGGCGAGCAACTGGCCGAGCAGGTCCTCGCCGGGGTCCTGCGCAGCCTCTCGCTTGGCGCGGATCTCGTCGATGATGCGGTCGAACTCGCGGGCGGCGCCGTGCACCTTCGCCCGGCGGCGGAACTGCATTCGCCACGCCCTGGCCGGGCCGACACCGGGCAGCTGGTTGAGGACCAGCACCAGCGGCGACCGCAGCACCTTGCCCGTCGTCGTCTCCGACGTCCTGATGGCCGCGGTCATCGCGGCCATGTGGCCGCTCGTGTCCGGGCCGAACAGTGCGCGCGAAACCCCGTCGAGCGCCATCTCCCGCATGGCGGACACCATGCTGATCTCGCGGGGCAGCGGCCCGGCGGCCCACGTGTCCGCTGTCCGCGCGGCGACCTGTACCAACTGGTCGGCGTAGTTCGGCAGTTGTCGTGCCGCGAACATCGGTTGCGCGAGCGACCGGCTGCGGGCCCATGTCTCCCCGCTCGCGGTGAACAGTGCGACCCCGATCATGTCGTCGACCGAGGGATAGTTGACCCGCCCGTAGTTCTCCTGCTTCGAGACCAGTACGTGCGCGGCGGTCTCGGCACCGGACAGGAAATACGTCGTTTGCCCGCCGAGGTTGAACCGCACGACCTCGCCGTAGGTCGCCGCGAGGTCGCGGAACACCGAGATCGGATCCTGCTGAAAACGTCGCGTGAGCTTGAGTGACTCGAACCCCGACGGGCCGGGCGGCGTGGTTACAGGCATGAATATCTCCTCGTCGGAATTTGTCCGCGTACGGTACGCCACGCGGCGCCCACTGGTGGTCAGTTCCTGCGATTTCACGCCGCGTCTACCTTTGTAGTGACCTGGCTACTCGCCGTGATGCGCGATCACCTGTGAAATGGTGGTAGCGCTTGGCGGCGGAATTCGCCGGGCGTCATTGTTATTCCGCCGGTCAACGGTGAGCATGCGGACGGTGGTCACGGGTGCTGTGTCGGTCGGGCCGCGCTCGGCGGCGTCGTCGCCGGCCTCCTGCCGGTGCGCATGATGCTGACAGTTGCCGCTGCGCCGCGCGGTCTGCGCGGGCCGATGGAGAGCCTGGTCGAGTGCCCCTCGCACTTGTCTCGAAGAGGTCTGCGCGCGACTCCGGCAGTGCTATCGTCACGGGAACATGAGGAGTCGGATACTTGGGGGCAGCTATGGGGTTTCCTTGTGTGGCCAGGGAAGCACTCAGCGTGAGGGATGGCGGTCCACAATGGCGCCACCCGGCTCCGTGACTCCACCGGAGTAGGTGGGTAGTCGTCGCGCGTAGTGACCGTCGCGTCACCGGGCACTGGGGAGTGTCGCGTCGTCGGGCAACTTCTCCTGCGGCGCGGAGGATTGCCAACAGTTCAAAGAGGAGAAGTTCACCGATGTCCGACACCGGTCTTCCCGGAGTTCTCGACGGATTCGCCCTGACCGACCAGAGCGCCTTCCGCACCGGGTTTCCCTACGACGTCTTCGCGCGGCTGCGGCATGCGGCGCCGGTGCTGTGGCACCCCGGCGTGCACACCAAGGACGGCGAGGGCTTCTGGGTGATCAGCCGGTACGCGGACCTCGTGGCGGCGGCCGAGCTGTCGACGCTGTCCTCAAAGGGCGGCGGCGGTCGGGCTGGTGGTGGCACGCACATCGACGACCTGGAAGCCGGAGTGCACGCCGGCGTCCTGCTCAACATGCTCGACGACCCGCGGCACCGGCTGCTGCGCGACCTGGTCTCACCGGGACTCGCGAAGTCCGTGCTGGACGCGCAACTGCCACGAATTCGGGCGATGGCGCGCGAGTTCGTCGATGGGGCCGTCGCCAAGGGGCGAGTGGACCTGCAGCCGGAGCTGACCGCGCCGTTCGCGATCCAGACGATGGCGCTGCTGCTCGGCGCACCGGAGCGGGACTGGCCGCGACTCGTGGACTGGGCGCAGACGGTCGCCGGACTGGACAACCGCGATTCCGGTGACCATGACGACGTGGCCACGGCGACGATTTACGCCCTGTACGAGTACAGCCAGGAGCTCATCGCCCTCAAGCGCGCGACCGAGCCGACCGACGACCTGATGTCGATCGTGTCGCGCCAGGACCTCGCCGACCACGAGACCGAGGGGCCTCTGTCCGAGTACGAGCGGGCCGCCTTCTTCTGCCTGGTGATCGCTGCCGGCAGCGAGCCGGCGCGTAACGCGATGGCGATCGGTCTGCACGCCATGACACAGCATCCCGACCAGTGGGCGCGGCTGCGCGCGGACCGCTCCCTCGTCAACGGCGCGGTCGAGGAGATGCTGCGCTGGTCCTCGCCGACGCCGTACAACCGGCGGACGGCCACAGAGGACATCGTGTTCCGCGACGTCGAGATCGAGGCCGGTCAGAAGGTCACCCTGTGGTGGGCCTCGGGGAACCGCGACGAGTCGGTCTTCACCGACCCCGACACGTTCGACAGCCGCCGCGACCCCAACCCGCACCTGGCGTTCGGTCACGGCATCCACTCCTGCCTCGGCCCGCAGTTGGCGCGCCTGGAGATGCGGGTGCTGCTCAACGAGCTGCTGGACCGCGTCGCGGAGTTCACTGTGGTCGGCGACCCGGAGTGGGCGGCGACCAACAAGCACACGGTGATCACGCAGCTGCCCGTCGAGCTCACGCCGGCACGGGAGCTGACCGAAGAACTGGCATGACCGGCGGACCGGTGCCGCTGGCCGTCGAGTGAAGCGGACGAGGTCGTCCCGGAAAGCCGGCGGACCACCAGTCCGGTCGCGACCGGACCGGTGGTCCCACCACACGATCAGGAAGAGAGTCATCCCATGACGGAGGCAGCGGCGCCATCGCCGGCGGACGTGGCCAGGGCGATGCTGACGTTCGACCCGACCACCCCGGAGTACCGCGAGAATCCCCACGCGGCGTACCGCCAGGCGCGAGAACTCGGTGCGGTGGTGCGCAGTCCGCTCGGGTTGTGGGTGGTGACCCACTATGACCTGTGCGCGTCGGTACTGCGGGACGCCGCGTTCGGCTGGGGCGACAGTGCGCCCGACGAGGACACCACGACCACGACGCGCTTCACCACCAACCCCGACGGCACCCAGGTACGCCCGTTCATCTTCCTGGACCCGCCGGACCACACGCGCCTTCGCAAGCTGGTCAACAAGGCGTTCACCCCGGCGCGGGTCAAGACGTTGCTTGCGCAGACCAAGAGTCTGGTGGCCGACCTGCTCGCGAAGGCGCGCGCCGAGGCGGGCGACGGTCCGATCGACCTGATGTCGACGATCGCCCGACCGATCCCGGCACGCGTGCTCGGCACGCTGCTCGGCGTGGCCGACGAGGACGTTGCGCGGTTCCAGTCGCTGTGCGCGGACATCGGGCGCGGCCTCGACCTCGCGGTGTTCCTTACCCCGGAGCAGATCGCCCGCCGGGACAGCGGGCGGCAGGAGCTCATCACCTACTTCGGTGAGCTGGCCGAGAAGCGGCGCGTCGAGCCGCGCGCCGACCTGGTCAGCGAACTCGTCCTCGTCGAGGAGGCCGGCGACAGGCTGACCATGGCCGAGCTGTGTGTCACCTGCACGCTGCTGCTGTCGGCCGGCTATGTGACGACGGAGAACCTGATCGGCAACGGGATGCTGGCCCTGCTGCGCAACCCCGAGCAGCTCGACTGGCTGCGTGCCAACCCCGACCGGCTCGACGACGCGATCGAGGAGCTGCTGCGCTACGACGGGCCGACGCAGCTGGTCGGCCGGGTGGCCTTGATGGACACCGAGCTGGGCGGTCAGCCGATCGCCAAGGGTGAAACGGTTCTGCTGATGCTCGGCGCGGCCAACCACGACCCGGCGGCCTTCGAGAACGCGGACGAACTCGACCTGTCCCGCTCCGGCCGCAACCTCGGCTTCGGCGGCGGAATTCATTTCTGCATCGGCGCGCCCCTGGCCAGGATGGTCACCAACGTCGTGGTCGGCGAACTGGTCAAGCACGACCTGCGGCTCGTCCCGGATGCCGTGCGCCCAGGGGAGAGCATCACCATCCGGGGCGTGGCGGAGTTGCCGGTGACCGTGCGGGACCGCTGAGTCCGCGACGCGCATCCAGGGGGAGTGATGGTCGACATCAGGGCTGGCCGGTCGGCCGACGCCATCGCCGTCATCGGGATGGCCTGCCGGCTGCCCGGCGCGGCGGACCCGGCCGAGCTGTGGGAGCTGTTGGCGAGCGGCATCGACGCGACGTCGGCGCCGCCGCCGGACCGGTCGGGCCTGACCAGGGGCCGGGCCGGTTTCCTGTCCACCGTGGACGAGTTCGACCCGGCGTTCTTCGCGTTATCGCCGAGGGAAGCCGCGGCGATGGACCCGCAGCAGCGGCTCGCGCTCGAGTTGGCCTGGGAGGCGCTGGAGCGTGCCGGCATCGTCCCGGGCGGACCGACCGGCGTGTTCGTCGGCGCCATCGCGGACGACTACGCGCGATTACGACCGGCCACCGGTCCGCACACCGCGACGGCGCTGAGCCGCGGCGTCATCGCCAACCGGGTGTCCTATCTGCTCGGTCTGACCGGACCGAGCATGTCCATCGACTCGGCCCAGTCCTCCTCGCTCGTCGCCGTGCACCTGGCGGGGGAGAGCCTGCGCCGCGGCGAGTGCGACCTGGCGCTGGCCGGCGGTGTGCAGCTGAACCTGGCACCGGACGGGTTCCGGGCGATGGAGCAGCTTGGCGCGCTGTCGCCGGACGGCCGCTGCCGGGCGTTCGACGCCCGCGCCAACGGCTACGTGCGCGGCGAGGGTGGCGGGTTCGTGCTCCTCAAGCGACTCGCCGACGCGGAGCGCGACGGCGACGAGGTGCTGTGCCTGTTGCGCGGCAGCGCGGTCAACAACGACGGCGGCGGCGACACGCTGACCGCGCCGAGTGTCGACGCGCAGCGAGCGGTCCTCGCCAGTGCCTATGCCGAGTCCGGTGTGGACCCGGCCGGCGTCAGCTTCGTCGAGCTGCACGGTGCGGCCACACAGGCCGGTGACCCGATCGAGGCGGCGGCGCTTGGCTCGGTGCTTGGCGCGGGCCGGTCGGCGGAGCACCCGCTGCTGGTCGGCTCGGTCAAGACCAACGTCGGCCACCTTGAGGGCGCCGCCGGCATCACGGGCCTGCTCAAGGCGGTGCTGTGTCTGCACCACCGGGCACTCGCGGCGAGCCTGCACTTCGACACGCCACACCCGGACATCCCGCTGGCCGAGCTGGGCCTCGCGGTCAACACGGCGACCACGGCGCTGCCCGCCGGCCAACTGACCGCCGGCGTGAGCGCGTTCGGCATGGGCGGCACCAACTGTCACGTCGTGCTGGCCACCGCCGAGCCGGGGCCGGTCGAGGCGGCGCGGCCGACCGTCGACCAGGAGCCGCTGGTCGCGGTGCCGTTGTCCGGGCACACCGAGACCGCCCTGCGGGCGCAGGCCGGTGCGCTGCACGCACACCTGACCGCGAACCCCGACTTGTCCACTGTGGACGTCGCATGGTCGGCGGCAACCACCAGGACCCGGCTCGCCCATCGCGCCGCCGTGCTCGCCGACGGACGCGCCGAGCTGCTCGACGGGCTGGCCGCGCTGTCCGCCGGCACCCCGTCGGTCTCGGTGGTCGGCACCCGGCGCGGCCGGGCCGGTGGTGGCGGCCTCGCGGTGCTGTTCCCCGGCCAGGGCGGCCAGCGGCCCGGAATGGGCCGGCGGCTGTACGGCCGGTTGCCGGAGTTCACCGCCGCCATCGACGAGGTCTTCGCCCTGCTGGACGGTTCGGTCCGGGACGCCGTTTTCGGCGACGCCGGCGCCGACCTGGACCAGACCGAGAACACCCAGCCGGCGCTGTTCGCGATCGAGGTGGCGCTGTTCCGCCAGCTCGAGGCGTGGGGGATCCGGCCGGATCACCTGCTCGGCCACTCCTTCGGCGAACTGGCCGCCGCACACGTCGCCGGCGTGCTCAGCCTGGCCGACGCCGCCACGCTGGTCACCGCTCGCGGACAACTGATGGGCGCGCTGCCCTCGGGCGGGGCGATGGTCGCCGTCGAGGCAACCGAGGCCGAGGCGGCGGCCGTGCTCACCGACGGTGCCGCGCTCGCCGCGGTCAACGGGCCCGCGGCCGTCGTCGTGTCCGGCACGGACGCCGCGGTGACCGCGTTCGCCGCGCACTTCACCGCGCTTGGCCGGCGAACGCGCCGGCTGCGCGTCAGCATCGCCGCGCACTCCCCGCTCATGGACCCGGCACTGGCGCCGTTCCGTGCCGTCGCCGAGCGGCTGACCTTCCACCCCCCGCGCGTCCCGGTCGTCTCCACGGTCACCGGTCGCGATGTCGGTGCGGACATGGGCCACGCCGAGTACTGGGTGCGCAACGTGCGGCAGACCGTCCGGTTCGCCGACGGCGTCGCGACCCTGGCCGCGCACGGCGTGCGCACCATGCTCGAGGTCGGCCCGGACACCACGCTCACCCCGATGGCGCGGGAGTGCGCGCCCGGCGTCGCGGTGCTGGCCACCCTGCGCGCCGACCGCGACGACGACCGCACCCTGCTCGCCGCGGTCGCCGAACTGGACGCCAACGGCCACGGCCCGGACTGGCGCGCGGTGCTGCCCCACGGGCGGCGGGTCGGCCTGCCGACCTACGTCTTCCAGCGCCAGCGGTACTGGCACGACGACGTGCCGGCCGCGGCGCCACGCGAGGCGGACCGCGCCGCCGCCGACGTGACCGGTCTGGTGCACGCCGAGGTCGCCGTCGCGCTCGGCCGGTCCACATTGGACCCGGCAGCGACCACGGTGCCGTTCAAGGAGCTGGGTTTCGACTCGTACCTGACCGTCGAGCTGCGGACCCGACTGGCCGCCAGCACCGGGCTCGACCTGGACACCACCCTGCTCTTCGACCACCCGACGCCAGCCGCGCTCGCCGAGCACCTCTCGGTCCGGTTGCGGGGAAGCACGGACGCAGCCGGAGCCCGAGCCGGAGCCGACGAGCAGGTCGTCGCCGCCGCCGAGTCGCCGGACGCGGCGCCGGGGGCCGAGACGGGCGCGGACGAGCCGATCGCGGTCGTCGGGATCGGCTGTCGGCTGCCCGGCGGGGTCGGCTCGCCGGAACAACTGTGGGCGCTGGTCGCCGAGGGCCGGGACGCGATCACGCCATTCCCGACCGACCGCGGCTGGCTCACCGCCGACGACGCGCCATCGGCCGGTGGCTTCATCGACGGCGCGACCGACTTCGACCCCGAGCTGTTCGGGATCAGCCGCCGCGAGGCGCTTGCCATGGACCCGCAGCAGCGGTTGCTGCTCGAGACGTCGTGGGAGGCGCTGGAACGGGCCGGCATCGACCCGACCTCGCTGCGTGGCAGCCGCACCGGCGTGTTCGTCGGCGCGACCGCCGGCGAGTACGGGCCGCGGTTGGCAGACCCGTCGGAGGCCGGCGGTCACGTGCTCACCGGCACCACGCCGAGCATCATCTCCGGCCGGGTCGCCTACGTGTTCGGCCTGGAGGGACCGGCCGCGACGGTGGACACCGCCTGCTCGTCGTCGCTGGTGGCCCTGCACCTGGCCAGCCAGTCGCTGCGCCGCGGCGAGTGCGGGCTCGCGCTGGCCGGCGGGGTCAGCGTGCACGCCACACCTGGCATGTTCGTCGAGTTCGCCAGGCAGAGCGGGCTCGCCCCGGACGGGCGCTGCAAGGCCTTCGCCGACGCCGCGGACGGCACCGGCTGGGCCGAGGGCGCCGGGGTGCTGGTGCTGGAGCGGCTGTCGGTCGCGCGCCGTAACGGGCACCCCGTGCTCGGCGTCCTGCGCGGGTCGGCGATCAACTCCGACGGCGCCTCCAACGGTCTGACCGCGCCCAACGGACTGGCCCAGCAACGGGTGATCCGAGCCGCGCTCCGCGACGCCGCATTGTCCACTTCGGACGTCGATGCGGTGGAGGCGCACGGCACCGGCACCACGCTCGGCGACCCCATCGAGGCGACCGCGCTGCTGGCCACCTACGGGCGTGACCGCGAGACGCCGCTGTTGCTCGGCTCGCTCAAATCCAACGTCGGCCACACACAGGCCGCCGCCGGCGTTGCCGGCGTGATCAAGATGATCATGGCGATGCGGCACGGCAGGTTGCCGCGCACGCTGCACGTGGACGCGCCGTCGTCGCATGTGGACTGGTCGGCCGGCGCGGTGTCCCTGTTGACCGAGGACACCCCGTGGCCCGACCTCGACCGGCCGCGGCGGGCCGGGGTGTCCTCGTTCGGCATCAGCGGCACCAACGCGCACGTGATCGTCGAGCAGGCTCCGCAGTCGTCCGACGCGCCGGCCGGCGCCGGGCCGGTCATGCCGCTGCTGGTGTCCGGCCGCACCCCCGCCGCGTTGCGCGCCGCGGCCGCCAACCTGCACACCCACCTCACCGACCGCCAGCACCTGGCGCTCGGCGACGTCGGCTGGTCACTGGCCACCACCCGCGCCGCGTTGGCGCACCGGGCGGCCGTGTGCGCACCGGACCGCGCCGGCGCGCTCGACCAGCTCGCCGGGCTCGCCGCCGGGCGGCCGGACCCTGGACTGGTCACCGGGCGGGCCGGTGGCGGCGGCGACGTGGTGTTCGTCTTCCCCGGTGACCTCGGCGAGCGGTGGGTCGACAGCGTGACCGCGTTGCTGGACACGGCGCCGGTGTTCGCGCGTCGGCTGCGCGAGTGCGCGGCGGCGGTCGAGTCGATCGCCGGCTGGTCACCGCTGGCGGCGCTGGCCGACCCCGCCGCACTCGACCGCGTCGAGGTGCTCCAGCCCGTGCTGTTCGCGGTCACGGTTTCGCTCGCGGAGTTGTGGCGGACCGCCGGGGTGCGGCCGGCGGCGGTCGTCGGGCACGGTCAGGGCGAGATCGCCGCCGCGTGCGTCGCCGGTGCGCTCTCGCTCGCCGACGCGGCGCGGGTGGTGGTGCTACGCGGCCGCGCACTCGCCGAGCTGGTCAAGCGCGGCGAGCCCGGCGGCATGGCCCGGCTGCCGCTGACCGAGGAACAGGCGCGGACGAGGATCCAGCGCTGGGACGGGCGGCTGTCCATCGCCGCCATCGACGACCCGCGCTCGACGGTCGTGGCGGGAGACGCCGCGGCGCTCGACGAGCTGCTCACCGAGGTCGCGTCCGGCAGCCGCCTGCTCGTGGACCACGCGTCGCATTCCGCCAACGTGGCACCGATCGGGCCGCTGCTCACCGCCCGGTTGGCCGGCCTCAGTTCGTCCACACCGGACATACCGTTCTACTCGACGGTCACCGGGGGGCGACTCGACGGCGCCGAGCTGGACGCCGACTACTGGTACCGCAACCTGGCGCACACCGTCGACTTCGCCGCCGCCGTGCGCGCCCTGCTCGCCGACGGTCACCGCACCGTCGTCGAGGTCGGTGCGCGGCCGGTGCTGGCGGCGATTGTCACCGCGATCGTCGAGGACACCGCCGCCGCTGATGACGCCGCTGATGACGTCGTGGTGACCGGACCGCCTGACGACAGGGACGGCCTGGCGGCGTTCGGGGTCGCCGCGGCACGGTTGTACGCCACCGGCCTCGACGTGGACTGGTCCGCGCTGTTCACCGGCCGGCGAGTCGACCTGCCGACCTACGCCTTCCAGCGCCAGCGCTACTGGCTCGACGACACCCGACCGCTGCTGGACACCACGGTGGACACCGCGGACGGTGCGGTGCTGTCCGGAACGCTGTCGCGGCGCTCCCATCCGTGGCTGGCCGACCACGTCGTGCTCGACGCGGTGCTGCTGCCCGGCACCGCCATCGTGGACATGGCGCTACGGGCCGCCGACCACGTCGGCCGGCCCGGGGTGGCCGAGCTGGTGCTGCACGCGCCGGTCGAGTTCGCCGAGCGGGACCGGGTGGAGGTCCGCGTCGTGGTCATCGGCGACGAGCTCGCGGTGCACTCGAGAACCGATGCGCGGGACTGGGTCAGGCACGCCACCGGCACGCTCGCGACCACCGGGACGCCGGCCACCACCTGGACGCCACCCGAGGACACCGAACCGGTCGACGTGGTGGCCCACTACGCCGCGCTCGCCAGGCAGGGTTACCGGTACGGGCCGCGGTTCCGAGGCTTGCGGGCACTGCGGCGAGCCGGCGAGGACCGCTACGCCGAGGCGGCGCTGCCGGAGCCGATACCCGGTCGGTTCCGCGTCAACCCCGTGCTGCTCGACGCGGTGCTGCACGCGGCACTGCACGCGGTGCTGTCCGCCGAGGCGCAGCGGCCCGTGGTGCCGTTCGCGTTCGCCGGGATCACCGTGCACGCCACGGACGCGACCGCGGTGCGCGCCAGGATCACCCCGGTCGGCACCGACACCGTGGCCGTCGAGGTGAGCGACGCCAGGGGTCGCCCGGTGCTGTCGATCGAGTCGCTGACGTTGCGTCCCGCCGGCGAGCGGCTGGCCACCCACGAGGCGCTGTTCGGCCTGCACTGGCGAGAGGTCGCGCAGCACGCCGGCGAGCCCGTCGAGCACGAGGTGTACGACGTGACCGCGACCGGCGACGACCCGGTGGCGGCCACCCACGCCGCGGTGCGGGACGCGCTGACCGTGGTCCAGAGCTGGCTGGCGCGGGACCGACCGGGCCGACTCGTGTTCGCCACCCGGCCGGACCTGCCAGGCGCCGCGGTCGGCGGGCTGGTGCGCTCGGCGCAGACCGAGCACCCGAACCGGTTCGTGCTCGCCGAGCTGGACGACGACCCGCGCTCGCGGCAGCTGCTCGACGCCGCGGTGGCGACCGGCGAGCCCTGGGTGGCCGTCCGCGGCGGCGAGGTGCGGGTGCCCCGCCTGGCACGCACCTCGGCGCGCCCGGTCGAGCTCGGCGCCCAGGACTCGGTGCTGATCACCGGTGGGCTCGGTGCCCTCGGCGCGGCGCTGGCCAGACACCTGGTCGCCACGCACGGCGTGCGGCGGCTCGTGCTGGTCGGCCGCCGCGGCGGCGGCGCGGAGCTGGTCGCGGACCTGGCCGCCGAGGGTGCCACCGCGACCGTGGTCAGCTGCGACGTCGCCGACCGCGACCAGGTGGCCGCCCTGCTCGCCGAGCACCCGGTGACCGTCGTGGTGCACGCGGCCGGGATACTCGACGACGGCGTGGTCGAGCGGATGGACCCCGAGCGGTTGGCGGCCGTGCTGCGCCCCAAGGTGGACGCGGCCTGGCATCTGCACGAGCTGGCCGGCGAGCTGCGGGCGTTCGTGCTCTTCTCCTCGGTCAACGGCCTGCTCGGCGCGGCCGGCCAGGCCAACTACGCGGCGGCGAACGGCTTCCTGGACGGGCTTGCCCGCCACCGGCGCGAGCATGGCCTCCCGGCCACGTCGCTGGCGTGGGGGCTGTGGGAGTCGCGCGGCGACCTGACCGGCCACCTCGCCGACGAGCACGTCGCCAGGATGGCGCGCGGCGGGATGCGCGCGCTGTCCGAAGCGGACGGCACCCGGTTGTTCGACCTCGGCGTCGGGGCCGACTCGGCGCTCACCGTGCCGGTCCGGCTCGACCTCGACGGGTCGGCCGCCGCCGAGGTACCGGCGTTGTTGCGCGGCCTGGTCGACCCACGGACCCGGCCTGCTGCCGACACCGCCGAGCTGGGCCTGGACCTGTCGCCGGCCGGCATGCTGGAGTTCGTTCGCGCCGAGACCGCGGCGGCGATCGGCCTGGACCACGCCGACGACGTTGAGCCCGACCGCGCGTTCCAGCAGCTCGGTTTCGACTCGCTGACCGGCGTGGCCCTGCGCAACCGGCTCAGCGAGGCCACCGGCCTGCGACTGCCCACTGCCCTGGTCTACGACCACCCCACCCCTACGGCCGTCGCCGCGTACCTGGTCGACCGGCTGTCCGCCGCGCCGGCCGAGGCGCTGGAGCGCACGGGCGTCGCGACGGCGGTCGACGAGCCGGTCGCCATCGTCGGCATGGCCTGCCGCTACCCGGGAGGCGTCGAGACGCCGGACGATCTCTGGTCACTCGTGACCGGTGAGGTCGACGCCATCTCGCCGTTCCCGACCGACCGCGGCTGGACCGCCGACCAGCTCGCGCGCAGCGTCACCCGCTCTGGCGGGTTCCTGTATGGGGCGGCGGAGTTCNGAGCACGCGGGGTTGGATCCGTTGGCGTTGAAGGGTTCGCGGACCGGGGTGTTCGCCGGGGTGATGTACCGCGACTACGCCGCCCGGCTCGCCGCGGTGCCCGACGAGGTGGCGGGCTTCGTGTTGACCGGCAACCTCTCCAGTGTGGTCGCCGGCCGCGTCGCCTACGCGCTTGGCGTCGAGGGCCCGGCGCTGACCGTGGACACGGCATGCTCGTCGTCGTTGGTGACGTTGCACCTGGCGGCGAAGTCGTTGCGGGACGGGGAATGCGACTACGCGCTCGCCGGTGGCGTCACCGTGATGTCCACTCCGGACACCTTCGTCGAGTTCTCCCGCCAGCAGGGCCTGGCCGCCGACGGCCGCTGCAAGCCGTTCGCCGAGGCGGCGGACGGCACCGGATGGTCCGAGGGCGTCGGGATGCTGGTGCTGGAGCGGCTGTCCGACGCGCGGCGCAACGGGCACCGGGTGTTGGCGGTGGTCCGCGGCTCCGCGATGAACTCCGACGGCGCGTCGAACGGGTTGACCGCGCCGAACGGCCCATCCCAGCAGCGGGTGATCCGCGCGGCGCTGCGCGACGCCGGAATGTCCACATCGGACATCGACCTGGTCGAGGCGCACGGCACCGGGACCAGGCTCGGTGACCCGATCGAGGCCGAGGCGCTGTTGGCGACGTACGGCCGGGATCGGGAGGCGCCGTTGTGGCTTGGTTCGGTGAAGTCGAACATCGGGCATACGCAGGCGGCGGCTGGGGTGGCCGGGGTGATCAAGATGGTGCAGGCGATGCGGCATGGGGTGTTGCCGCGCACGCTGCATGTGGACGAGCCGACGTCCCATGTGGACTGGGCGGGCGGCGCGGTACGGCTGCTGACCGAGTCGCGGCCATGGCCGGCGCAGGGACCCCGCCGGGCGGCGGTGTCGGCGTTCGGTATCAGCGGCACCAACGCGCACGTCGTCCTGGAACAGGGAGTCCTCGAACAGGGCGTCCTCGAACAGGGGCCCAGCGCCGACCCGACCGGTGTCGAGCCACTCGCCACCGGGTCGACACCGGTGCCGGTACCGCTGTCGGCGCGCTCGCCGCGGGCGTTGCGCGACCACGCCGCCCGGCTGCTCACGACCCTGGATGGCACCGAGCGCGTCGTTGACGTGGCCGCCACGCTCGCCACGCGCTCCGCGTTCGACCACCGCGCGGTGGTGCTGGCCGAGGATGTCGAAGGGCTGCGGGATCGGCTGCGCGCCGTCGTCGATGGCACCGAGACCGCGGGCGTGGTGTTCGGGCAGGTGCGCGCGGCGGCGAGTCGGGGCGCGGTGTTCGTCTTCCCCGGCCAGGGCGCGCAATGGGTCGGGATGGCCAAGGAACTGCTCGACGAGTCGCCGGTGTTCGCCGCGCGGATGCGGGAGTGCGCGGACGCCCTGTCCAGCCTCGTGCCGTGGAACCTGGTCGACGTGCTGACCGATGACGCGGCGTTGGCGCGGGTGGACGTGGTTCAGCCGGCGTCCTGGGCGGTGATGGTGTCGCTGGCCGCGGTGTGGCAGTCGGTCGGGGTGGTGCCAGACGTGGTGGTCGGCCACTCGCAGGGGGAGGTCGCCGCCGCCGTGGTCGCCGGTGGACTCTCGCTCGCCGACGCCGCGCTGGTCGTCGTCACCCGCAGTCGCCTGGTCGCGGAGTCGATGGCCGGCACGGGCGGGATGGCCTCGGTCGGGCTGCCGGCCGAGGCGGTCGCCACCCGCTTCCCGAGCGTCTGGGTCGCCGCGCACAACGGGCCGGCCACCACGGTGGTCTCCGGACCGGCGGATGCCGTCGCCGACCTGGTCGCGACCTGCGACCGCGACGGCGTGTGGGCGCGCCGGATCGCGGTGGACTACGCGTCGCACTCCCCGGTGGTGGAGCGGATCCGGGAGCCGCTGCTCGCCGGGCTCGCCGGCATCCAGCCGCGGTCGGCCACGGGCGCCACCATGTGGTCCACGGTCAGCGGTGGCCCGGTCGACACGGTCACCCTCGACGCGCACTACTGGTACCGCAACCTGCGGGAGCCCGTGCTGTTCCACGACGTCGTCTGCGCGCTCGGCGCCCGCCCGTTCGTCGAGGCCAGCCCGCACGCGGTGCTCGCCCCCGGCGTGGTGGACAGCGTCGCCGAGGCCGTCGGCGTCGGCACGCTGCGCCGCGACGACGGCGGTGCGCGCCGGTTCCTGCATTCCGCGGCCACCGCGTGGACCCAGGGCGTGCCGGTGCGCCTGGCGGTCGACGGCCGGCTCCTCGACCTGCCGACCTACCCGTTCCAGCGCACCCGCTACTGGCTGGACGCGCCGCCATCGACCGGCGGCGACGACGCGGAGTTCTGGAACGTCGTCGAGCGCGCCGACCCGCACGAGCTGGCGGCCAGCCTGCGCGTGGACGCCGGCACGTCGCTGACCGACCTGCTGCCGGCGCTGTCGTCGTGGCGGCGGCGCCGAGCCGCCGCCGGCACCGCGGACTCGTGGCGGTACCGGGTCCAGTGGCGCCAGGTGGACACCGACCCGGTGCCGGCGCGGGGCACCTGGCTGGTCGTCACCACCCCGGGGCTCGCCGACGAGCCGGTGCCCGACGTCGGGCCGGTGGTGCCCTTCGTGCTCGACCCCACGCAGGACCGAGCCACCGTCGCCGCCCGGTTGCGCGCGGCGTTGGCCGACCGGCCGATGACCGGCGTGCTGTCCCTGCTGGCGCTGGACGAGACACCGAGCCGGACGCACCCGGCACTGGTGGCCGGGCTCGCCGCGAGCGTGCTGCTGTGGCAGGCGTTGGGTGACCTCCAGGCCGGGATTCCGGTGTGGACGGTGACCCGCGGCGCGGTGTCGGTGGCCGGCGAGCCGCCCAACCCGGTGCAGGCCCAGACCTCGGGGCTGGCCAGAGTCGCCGCCCTTGAGCACCCCGGCGAGTGGGGCGGGCTGGTCGACCTGCCGGCGCACCTCGACGAGCCCGGCAGCACCCGGTTGCGGGCGGTGCTCGCCGGCGTCGGTGTCGAGGACCAGCTGGCGATCCGCGAGTCCGGTGTGTACGTGCGCCGGCTCGTGCGCGCGCCGCTGGCCGCCGCCGGTCCTGGCGGCCAGTGGCGGGCCAGGGGCACGGTGCTGATCACCGGCGGCACCGGGGCGGTCGGCCCGCACATCGCCGAGTGGCTGGCCGACGCCGGCGCCGAGCACCTGGTGCTGACCGGCCGGCGCGGCCTGGACACGCCGGGCATGGCCGAGCACGCCGAACGGCTACGCGCCCGTGGCGTCGCGGTGACCGTGGCGGCCTGCGACGTCGCCGACCGCGCCGCGGTGGCCGGCCTGCTCGACGGGTTGCGGGCCGACGGCCACGAGGTGCGCACCGTGATCCACGCGGCGGCGCTGATGGAGCTGTCCGCGCTGCGGGACACGACCCTCGACGAGTTCGCCGACGTGGTGGCGGCCAAGGTGCTCGGCACCGCGCATCTCGACGAACTGCTCGACCACGACTCGCTGGACGCGGTGGTGTTCTTCTCCTCCATCGCGGCGGTGTGGGGCCCGGCCAACCACGGTGCCTACGCCGCGGCGAACGCCTTCCTCGACACCACCGCGGAGCGCTGGCGCGGGCAGGGTCGCCGCGCGACGTCGGTGTCGTGGGGCGTGTGGGGCAGCGACGTGCTGCCCGACGCGATCGACGAGGACCTGCTGCGCCGGCAGGGGCTGCCGCTGATCGACCCCACCACGGCGCTCACCGCGCTTGGTCAGGTGCTCGACCACGGCGAGGGTGCGGTGTCGGTGGCCGACGTGGACTGGTCGACGTTCATCGAGCTGTTCGCCTCCGCCCGGTCTCGGCCGCTGTTCGCCGAGTTGACCGAGGACACCGACGCGGTCAGCGCGGACGGATCGGCGGAGGTGTCGCTGTCCGAGCGGCTCGCCGGGCTCTCTCCCGTCGAGCGCGAGCAGTCGGTGGCCGACCTGGTTCGCCAGCAGACCGCGGCGGCGCTCGGCCACGGCTCGGCCGAGGTGGTCGGCGTCGGCCGGCCGTTCAAGGAGCTCGGGTTCGACTCGCTGCTGGCCGTCGAGCTGCGCAACCGGATCGCCGCCGCCACGGGTCTGCGGCTGCCGGCGAGTCTGGTGTTCGACTACCCCACGGTGACCGCGGTGGCGGAGTTCCTGGTCGGCGAGCTGACCGAGGAGGCCGACCAGGTCGGTGGCGATGTCGATGTCGAGCTCGACCGGCTGGACGCCACGCTCGCGCGGATCACCGACGCCAACAGCCGCGCCGAGGCGGCGCGGCGGTTGACGGGGATGCTCGCCGAGCTGCGGCAGGGTCGGGCCGGCGCGGGGCCCGCCGGCCCAGCCGACACCAACACCGACATCGATGACGATCTCGGCTTGGCCACCGACGAAGAGATTTTCGACCTGATCGAACGCGAGTTCGGGGAGACCTGACAGAGAGGTGGCGTCCGTGACGGACGAGGACAAGCTCCGCGAGTATCTCCGGCGGGTCACCACGGACCTGCGCCGGACCACTCGCCGGCTGCGGGAGCTGGAGGAGCACGCCGGCGAGCCGATCGCGGTCGTCGGGATGGCCTGCCGCTACCCCGGCGACATCGCGAGTCCCGAGCACCTGTGGGACGTCGTCACCGCGGGCCGGGACGTGACCTCGGAGTTCCCCACCGACCGCGGCTGGGACATCGAGGCGCTCTACGACCCGGAGCCGACCCGCTCCGGCACGTCCTACGTGCGCCGCGGCGGCTTCCTCGCCGACCCGCAGTCCTTCGACGCCGACCTGTTCGGCATCTCCCCGCGCGAGGCGTTGGCCATGGATCCCCAGCAGCGCCTGCTGCTGGAGACGAGCTGGGAGGTCGTCGAGCGCGCCGGGATCGATCCGCTGGCCCTGCGCGGCAGCCGCACCGGCGTCTACGTCGGGCACAACTTCCAGCAGTACGGTCCCTCGCTCGAGCACGCGCCGACCACCATCGAGGGCCACCTCGTCACCGGCGTGGTGCCCAGCATCGCCTCCGGCCGGATCGCGTACTCGCTCGGCCTCGAAGGACCCGCCGTAACGCTGGACACCGCGTGCTCCACCTCGCTGGTCGCGGTGCACCTCGCGGCCCAGTCGCTGCGTGCCGGCGACTGCGAGCTGGCCATCGCCGGTGGGGCGACCGTGCTGGCAACGCCCGGCACGTTCGTCGAGTTCTCCCGGCAGCGGGTGCTCGCCCCGGACGGCCGGTGCAAGGCGTTCGGCGACGGCGCGGACGGCATGGGCATGGCCGAGGGCGTCGGCGTCGTGCTGCTGGCCCGCTGGTCGGACGCCCGCCGGCTCGGCTACCCGGTGCTCGCCCTCGTCGCCGGGTCGGCGATCAACTCCGACGGTGCGTCCAACGGTCTGACCGCCCCCAACGGGCCGGCCCAACAGCGGGTGATCGAGGCGGCGCTGACCAACGCCGGACTGTCCGCGGCCGATGTCGACGCGGTCGAGGCGCACGGCACCGGCACCGCGCTCGGCGACCCCATCGAGGCGCACGCGCTGCTGGCCACCTACGGGCGGCGGCGGCGGGAGCGCCCGCTGTACCTGGGCGCGGTGAAGTCCAACATCGGCCACACGCTCGCCGCGTCCGGGGTGGCCGGCCTGATCAAGACAGTGCAGTCGATCCGCCATGGCGTGCTCCCCGCCACCCTGCACGCCGACCGACCGTCCTCACGCATCGACTGGGCGGCCGGCGCCGTCGAGTTGCTGACCGAGCCCGTGCCGTGGCCGGTCGACGGGGACCGGCCACGGCGGGCGGGCGTGTCGGCGTTCGGCATCAGCGGCACCAACGCGCACGTCGTCCTCGCGCAGGCCGACGAGCCGGAGCCGGTCGGGCCGACCCCGTTCTGGCCGGTCCCGATCCTGGTGTCCGGCAAGAGTGACGCCGCGCTGCGCGCGCAGGCCGCGCGGCTGGCCGACCACGTGGCCGAGCGTGCCGAGCTCGGTGTGCCGGACGTGGCGTACTCGGTCGCGACCGGCCGCGCCGCGCTCGACCACCGGGCCGTGGTCCTCGGCGCCGATCGTGCCGAGGTCGTCCGGCTGCTGCGCGAGCTACCCGGCGGCCAGGTCGCCCGCGACGGCCGCGTCGCGTTCCTGTTCTCCGGGCAGGGCGCTCAGCGGACCGGCATGGGCACCCGGCTGGCCGCCAGGTTCCCAGCCTTCGCCGAGGCGTTCGACGCGGTGTGCGCCGAGCTGGACCCGCTGCTGGACAGACCTGTCCGCGCCATCGTGGACGGCCCGGCCGACGAGCTGAACCGCACCGGCAATGCCCAGGTGGCGCTGTTCGCCGTCGAGGTCGCGATGTATCGCCTTGTCCGTTCCTGGGGCATCACCCCGGCGCTGCTGGCCGGCCACTCGATCGGCGAGTTGGTCGCGGCCCACGTGGCCGGGGTGCTGTCCCTCGCGGACGCCGCCGCGCTGGTCGCGGCGCGGGCGCGGCTGATGCAGGCGTTGCCGGGCGGCGCCATGCTCGCCGTTTCCGGCACCGAGGAGGAGGTTCGGGCCGCGCTCGGCCCGGACCCGGAGCTGGACGTCGCCGCGGTGAACGGCCCGGAGTCGGTGGTGGTGTCCGGGGACACCGCGGCCGTGGACCGGTTCGCGCAGCGGTGGTCGGCCGACCGGCGGGGCACCCGTCGGCTGCGGGTCAGCCACGCGTTCCACTCCCGGCACATGGACGCCATGCTGGCCGAGTTCCGGACCGTCGCCGAGTCGCTGACCTACCAGTCGCCGGCGCTGCCCGTGGTGTCGAACGTGACCGGCCGGCTCGCCGCCACCGAACTCACCTCGCCGGACTACTGGGTGGAGCACGTGCGGCGCACGGTGCGGTTCCACGACGGCGTTCGCACCCTGCTCGACCGGGGCGCGACCACGTTCCTCGAACTCGGGCCGAGCGCGGCGCTGTCCCCGCTGGTCGCCGACGCCGTGCCACTCGTGGGCCGAGACGCCCGCCTCGACGAGGCGGACCTCGCCATGCGCGCGGTCGCCCAGCTGCACGCGGCGGGCGCCACGGTCGACTGGCCGGCGGTGTTCGCCGGCAGCGGCGCGCACCGGGTCGACCTCCCGACCTACCCGTTCCAGGGCAAGCGGTTCTGGCTGCGGCCAGGAGAATGGGCCCAGGACCTCGGCGCCGCCGGGATCGAGTCGGTGGACCACCCGCTGCTGCGCGCCGCGGTCGCCCTGCCTGGCTCGGGTGGCCTCGTGCTGACCGGCCGGCTCTCCACCGAGACCCAGCCCTGGCTCGCTGACCACGTCGTCGCCGACCGGGTGATGTTCCCCGGCACCGGGTTCGTCGAGCTGGTCGGTTGGGCCGCTGGCGGTGCCGCCGTCGCCGAGCTGGCCATCGAGGAGCCGTTGGCGGTCGAGAGCACCGCGGTGCTGCGGGTGACGGTGGTGGGGGACCGGGTCGAGGTGCACGCCCGCACCGGTGGTGCGTGGACCCGGCACGCCAGCGCCACGCTGGCGCCAGCCGGGCCGGCACCCGACGCGATGACCGAGTGGCCGCCGGCCGCCGCCGAACCCGTCGACCTGGCGGGCACCTACGCGGCCTTCGCCGAGGTCGGCATCGAGTACGGCCCCGCCTTCCTCGGCCTGACCGCGGCGTGGCGTCGGGGCGACGACCTGTTCGCCGAGGTCGAGCTGCCCGCCGAGCACCGCGCCGACGCCGCGCGCTACGGCCTGCACCCGGCCCTGCTCGACGCGGCGATGCACGTGTTCGGCGTCGAGCGCGCGGTCATGCCGTTCGTGTTCACCGGGGTCACCTGGCACGCGCGCGGTGCCGCGACGCTGCGGGCGCGGGTGCGGCGGCTCGCCGACGAGTCGCTTGCCCTGCTCGTCACCGACGAGGTCGGTCGACCGGTGCTGTCGGTGGACTCGGTGACGCTGCGGCCGGCGCCGGTCGGCACGGCCGACCTGTACCGCGTCGCGTGGTCCCCGGTGCCGGCCGTCGACACGGTGCCAGCCGTCCAGCCGCCCGGTGCCCGCCCGATCGAGCTGCCAGCTGACGGCGACGTGGCCGAGGCGGTGCACCACGCCCTCGCGGTGCTGCGTGAGCGGCTCGACTCCGACGAGCCACTGGTGCTGCTCACCCGGCGTGGGGTGGCCGTGGCACCCGACGAGGAGGTCTCCCCGGCCGCGGCCGCGTTGTGGGGGCTGCTCCGCACGGCGCAGGCCGAGCATCCCGACCGGATCACGCTGATCGACACCGACGACCCGGCCGGCGCCGGTGTCGCCGCGGCGGTCGCGACCGGTCTGCCGGGCATCGCCGTCCGCGACGGTGCGCTGCTCGCGCCCCGGCTGCGGCCGGCGGACCCGAGTGGAGAGCCGTTGCACCTCGGCGAGACCGTGCTGGTCACCGGCGGCACCGGCGGTCTCGGCGCGCTGCTGGCCCGGCACCTGGTCGACGCCCACGGCGTGCGCGAGCTGGTGCTGGTGAACCGGACCGGACCGGATGGCGCGGCGCAGCTGGTCGCCGACCTGACCGCCGCCGGAGCGCGGGTGCACGTGGTGGCCTGCGACGTGGCCGACCGCGACGCGCTGGCCGCGGTGCTCGACGCGCACCCGGTGACCGCGGCCGTGCACGCCGCCGGCGTGCTCGCCGACGGCATGACCACCTCGCTGTCGGCCGCCGACGTCGAGGCGGTGCTGGCGCCGAAGGTCCTCGGCGCGCGGAATCTGGACGAGCTGCTCGGTGCTGTCCCGCTGGTCCTGTTCTCGTCGGTCTCCGGCGTGTTGGGCAATCCCGGTCAGGCCAACTACGCCGCGGCGAACGCCGCGCTGGACGCGGTGGCCCACGAGCGGGTGCGGGCCGGGCGGCCCGCGGTGTCGCTGGCCTGGGGCCTGTGGGAGCCGGCGACCGGCATGACCGATGGGCTCGACGACCGGCGGATTCAGGACAAGGGCATCCTGCCGTTGCCGGCCGACCGGGCGCTGGGGCTGTTCGACGCCGCGCTGCGCGGTGGCGGGGCGGCCATGGTGCCGGTCCGGCTGACCGCGCCGGCCCGTCGTGCGCTCACCGCGCCGCCGGTCGCGGTCACCGCCAG